>CAZJCH010000006.1:0-21495 GCA_964544005.1 uncultured Papillibacter sp. | reverse complement strand
CCGGTAGCGGGAGGTGCAGAATTCCGGCTGCGTGCTGCGGTACTTCTCTCGCAGCCTCGCGACGCGCTCGGTGACGGGCTTGAGCTTATACATTTATTAGCCTCCTTAGTTTATCAAGGTCTGTTCTAATATTTTCATAGCCTAAGTATAGCATGAATTCCTGAAAATTCAATTTCCCAGAAGTATCGCCTTATGCTATTTTATCATGAATACATACAAAAACCGTCCGGCCAAAAAAAGAGTTGACAGCAGTAACCCTTTCGCAGTAAAATGTGGTTACAGCAGTAACCCATGTGAGAGGTGTTAATAATGGCGGAGAAAAACGAGATTAGCCTATACAAAAGCGAATGGACGATCATGGAGTGCCTCTGGCAAAGTGCGCCCCGGACGGTGACGCAGATTGTGAAGGCTGTGGGAAAGGAGACAGGCTGGGCAAAAAGCACGACGAAGACGCTGATCGCCCGCATGGAAGCGAAGGGATATCTGCGTTACGAGGAGGGCGGCAAGGCCCGGGTGTACTATCCGGCGATCGGTCGTCAGGACGTGGTGACGGCGGAAACGGAGAGCTTTCTCGAGCGCGTTTACAACGGCAGCTTCAGTTTGATGGTGAATGCCCTGGCGGAGCGGAAAAATCTCTCGCAAAAGGAAATCAGCGAGCTGCGCGCCATACTGGATAAGCTGGAGGAGGCCGATCATAATGCTTGAGACCGTTGTGACGTCTTCGGTTCTGATCGCGGTGCTCATTTTGCTGCGCGCCGTCTTCAAGGGGAGAATCAGGCTGAGTTTGCAGTATGCTTTATGGCTTCTTGTGGCGATCCGGCTGCTTCTGCCGTTTCCCCTGTTTAACAGCGCCCTGAGCGTTATGAATGTGGCCGACATCACAGGTTCTGCCGTCGGCGGTCAGGCTGAAAATACAGGCGCACCGGTGGCTTCACGGCCGACGCAGGAGCTTGACGTTTCGCTTGGTGCTGCGATTGTTGAAGCATCTGCCCCGGCTGTCTCCGCGCACTCCTTGCCCGTACAGGGCGGCGGGACGGCTGACGCGGCGCATTTCAATGCAGCTGCGGTCCTCCGTATCGTATGGCTGATTGGCGCTGCTGCTATGGGGCTTTGGTTCGTAATTTTCAATCTGCGGCTTTATGTAAAGCTGCGGAGAACACGGGAGCCTGCCGGTATGCAGGCGTGCAGGCTGCCGGTTTACCTGACCCGGTGCGTCAGCACGCCGTGCCTGTTCGGCATATTCCGACCCGCCGTTTATCTGCCGCACGGCTGCCTTGAGGAGACGCAGGCCATTGAATACATTCTTGCCCATGAAGAGACCCATTACCGCCACGGTGACCAGCTGTGGGCTTACCTGCGCTGCCTGTGCCTGGCGCTGTATTGGTTTAATCCCCTTGTCTGGTGGGCGGCGGCACTTTCCCGCAGAGACTGCGAGCTGGCCTGCGACGAGGGTACGATCAAGCGTATCGGTGAAGAGAATCGCAGGGCTTACGGCCATACGCTGATCAATATGATCGCCCCCCAGGGCGGCCCGTCCGAGCTGCTTTGCGGAGCAACGACGATGACCTCCGGCAAAAGGGGTATCAAAGAGAGGATTACGATGATTGCTAATAAGCCCAGGAGGCTGGCAGGTACACTTATTGCCGTTGTTCTCATTGCCGCCGCAGCCGTGGGCTGTACCTTCTCGGGAGCAAACGGAGAAACACCGGTGAAGGGAGCCGATCCGCCAGGCGGCAGCGTTGAAAGCGGGGCGATACCGCTGACAGCGGAGGAGCTGGATTATTTCAACGGTGATGATTATTTCAACGGAGAGCCAGTGAATATCCGCAACCAGTTTCTGAGCTCGCTCTACAACGCGCCGGAAAAGATCGACCTGTTCCAGCTGTTCTACTGCGGCAGCGGCGTGATTGAAATCCCGACAGAGGCAGAGTTGGAGGCCGTCATCGCGGTAAACGCCTGGGATGTGGTGCCGGACTGCTACTGCGAAAAAACAAGCCGCGCCAATATGGACGCGGTGCTGAGTGAATATATGGGCCTGACCCTTGAGGAGACCGAAAAAATTGGGCTCGATCAGTTCACCTATCTGGAGGAGTTCGACGCCTATTACTATTACCACGGCGACACCAATTACCGGGGGAGCATTGCCTTTTACGGCGGTGAGCAGGAGGGGGACGTCCTCCGCCTGTTTTATAACGACACGTATATGGCCGACGGCGAAAAGGTCCTCACACTCCGCGTTAAGGACGGCGGATACCTGTTCGCGTCAAATCAAAAGACCGGGGAGGATGCCGCGGCGTCCTCATCGGGGACGTTCGTGCAGCCGGATGTCAGCTCGGTGCCCGACGCCGTGCTTGGCGCCGCCAACCGCTACATGCAGAAGGAGCTTGACTACTGGAATCAAAGCTCCGGCGTCTTCGGCACGGTGGACGGCAAAACACAAATGATCGGTGAGCCGGCCTCCTATGACATGTGGCGGCTGGAGGAGTTGTCGTTCGCGCGTACCTACAGTGAACTGAATGGCCGGCCGGTGAACGATTTCCGACAGTCCGAGGACGGTGCATGGGACGCGCTGGACATATACAGGCTGGTTTACCGGCTCCACACCACGACGCCGGACAAAGTGGTCCTCGCCGGAGGCATGAACATGGACGACGACGGCTGGGTGTGGATTACCAGCCCCTATCTCATCTTTACGCGGAGCAACGGGAATATGCAGTTTCTGTCTGCCATGATCGACGAAGTCATGCCCGATGCCGGGATATTTACCGATGACCTGATCAGCCATCTGACAGCCATGAAGGCGGCTTACGGGGAGGCAGTCGGTTACCTTAGAGAGCTTTTTGCCGACGGGGAGAGCATCATCTGGTATCTCGGAGCGGGCGAGACCCCGCCAGAATCGATCCCCGGAGAGACCTCTTATATCCTCAGAAGCGAGCAGAACGGGGCTCGGTACGAGGGGCTGTTCAACGTCACATGGGAGAAGCAGTATTCTTACCCGGAGCCGCAGGGCGCTTCCGTCTGCCTCGGCGACAGCCCGCAGCGCTGCTTCCGCTTCTTCCCGGGGAGCGACTTCGTCCTATGGCGGGACGGCAACAATGTGACCGCTTGGCGGGCCAGCGATGCCAACGGCGGGGCGTTACCGGATAGCGTATTGCGTGAATTCCCCGGCTACAGCGCCGATACCGCAAGTATCGTGTCCACGAGTCAGGAAAAGGAAATCAGAGATCTCGTGAAAACATCGCTTGAAATTCAATACGAACATAAAACCGAAGCTTTGGATTTAGTCTATACTGAAGAATTTTATAGTAATCTCCCGGATTATTATTATAAAGACAACCTTGGCCCTTGTGAGATTACGAATTATGATTTTATGACAACGCTGACAAAAACAGACGACGGCGAACTCGTTGTTGCAGTGAGAGTTGAAGACAAACAAGGCAGTTACATTCAGGTTATACACATGATCAGAAACGAGTCGGGCTACCTGATCAGCAATATCGAATATGATATTTAGACTGTTGTGACGGCGGCGGTCAGTTATGGGTGTAGTAAGCGTCGTATTTGTCGACACCGGTGAGCTCGCCGTTCGGCACCTCCAGCAGGATGAACCAGTCGGCCATGTCGTTGGTGCCGACCTCGGGGACGAGGGCTTCAACCTCGACGGAGAGGGTATCGCCTGAAATCACGGTATCCTTGATTTCGTGGCGGATCGAGCCGCTTGTCTCCTGCGTACAGAGGATCAGCAGCTTATTGTCATTAAAGAACGCGTCGTCGTATTTTGCGGCGTTTTCCGTGAAACTTATGTTGTCGTTATAAGCGATATCAAACTGGAAATAGGCCTTACCCTCGCTGATTAAATTGGATAAAGCCTCCGCGCTGTCGATGACGACTACCGGGATATGTCGGATGCTGCTGATGACCATGGTATCGGCATTCACGGCCCGGGCTGTTATGAAATCCCAGCCTCCGTCAGTCTGGCTGTCGGCCCTGAAGAAAGACGCGGTATAATCGGCGCGAGACGGATCGGGAGAGGCGGGCTCCGAAACAAGCTCGATGGCGACGGCCGTGACCTGCACGGGATAGCTTTCCCTGATTTCGGGGCGTATCGTGACCTTGACGATCTGTCCCACAAGGAAGTTAAAGGCAAGCTTAATATCCGGGGCAAACGAGACGCTGGCCTTGTCAAAGCCCACGTCATCCGCTGTGGATACGAGGATCGCGCTGTCGCCGATTTCCTCGATCGTGCCGGTGAAAACGATATTCGGTTCCTTTTTCGCGCAGCCTGCGAGGCTAATAAATAACGCCGCGGCGCAGATGATCAGTATAATACTTTTTTTCATGAATCAGACCTCCTGTCGGATATAAGACGCCGAAGGGGCATGAATGTTCCCTACCTGGATGCGCCGGTACGCTCCTTATCTTGCCATTATGCGGTGCGAACTGTATACTCGCTGATATATATGATTTGTGAATAGGGGGGTCGCGATTCTGAAACCGCATTACATCATATGGGACTGGAACGGCACCTTGTACGATGACGTCGACTGGTGCGTCCGCGTGATGAATTCGATGCTGTGTGAGCGCGGTATCAAACCGCTCATCGACAGGAAAACATATCAAAGCATTTTTGGGTTTCCCGTTGTTGATTACTATCGGAAAGCTGGACTCGATTTGGATAGAGAGCCTTTCGGCCTGCTGGCCGGCGTCTTTCTTGAACGATATCATGACGAAAACGCGCCCTGCGCTTTATTCCCGGGGATTCCGGCTGTTCTGGACGAGCTGAGGAGCCGGAATATCAAGCAGGTCATTCTGTCCGCCACTGAGTCGGAACACTTAAAACAGCAGATGAAGCCTTTTGCACTAACCGGCTATTTCGAAAGCATTCTGGGTCTGGACAACATCCATGCCGCCAGCAAAAAAGACGCCGGCATCCGGTGGATTCGGGAGAACCGAATCGACCCGGGCGGCGTCCTTATGATTGGGGATACGTTGCATGACTTTGAGGTGGCAAGTGAAATAGGCTGCGGGTGCATCCTCATTGCCAATGGGCATCAGGGGAGGGAGCAGCTCGTTTCATGCGGGTGTGAGGTTGTGAGCAGTGTGTCGGAGGTGTTGGGGTATTTAGAATAATGTTTTTAGGATGTAAACCTGAGCTGATTATTAGTTTAATAACGCAAATGACTTGGATAATTTTCTTATTTTACTAACCATTTAGCTTTATCACAATGCTTTCTTTTGGAACTGAAACATTATAAACAGATATATACAGAGGTTTAGCATTGTACCCTTCCGGCAAATCTTGGGATAACTCATAATTTTTAGTTATACCAGGGGCAATTGTATCAAATCCAGAGATTCCAGTATCAAAAATCACGATTGCATTTCCGTCCGAGTCAATAATTGTAAAGATAAAGTCACGCTGGCCAGCTATTTCAATATCGCTGCCACCTCCATTTTTGACTTCCAAAAATACGTTTACCTTGGTATTAGCCATGTTGACTGATTTTACTGTTACTAGAGCCTTCTCCTTAAATGTAAATATGGCATCGCTCAAACTTTTATTATAAATGTCCGAGTAGGATGATAATTTTTGGGTCATAATCTCATTTTGTTTATTTTCTCCAGCTAGTAGATTTGATATATCTATAGGGTTCTGATCATCGTATACGAAGCTGAACTTTGTCATAGACATTGGAACTTGAAACATAATCCTAATGTTATTAAATGTGTATTCATCAGATAACGGAATTCGGCCGAATATATTCTTTACATATATTAAAGGTGGAAGTGGTCCTATAGCGTTACCTATTTGGTTATGAGCCATCCCTCCTTGATACGAATATCCGTCTGGCGTTACTAATGTATAAGTAAGATTATTTGGAGTGCTGGGAGTATTAAAACCATGGAGTTTTTCTGGAAGAGTACCAACAAATGATGATGTTTTATTGCCAACAACAACAGATAAATATATCGTCTTCCAACCTTCTTTACTCCAATATCCCATACCCTCTAGAGAGTCAATAATGCTGAAATCTCCATCTTTGGGATATTCAATTACCTCTGCTGAAACAGGAATAATATCTATTGTATCTGAAACACTATCGGTCTTTATTGTATTTGTTGCCACCGTCTCCTGTGTTACAGGAGTGGTCGTGCTTGGACTATTCGTTGGTACATAAGATGACCGCTCAGCAGCGCATCCTGATAAAACAGTCAGAAATAAAACAGTTGAGAGCATTAAAAGATTCAGATTTATTACGGGTCTTTTAATACTGAGTATTCGTTTTGCGTTTTTCATTGCGTTACACCCCTTTCCAAGTACTTACAAATAAAGCATAATACCATTTTGCAAACATCCTGAATGGAATAATGGTATATTAATGACAATATATACTCGTTGGGTTAAAATGTCAATTAAGTCTGTGCGCTGATGAACGAACAGCTTCGAATGAGTGAAGCTGAATACCCGGCGCATACTGATGCGACGTATAACACGGCAGCCGGGGATAGCTGAAACTGATTACGTGTTCCTCATGTCCGTTCTGATCCCGAAATCTCAAAGATAAGAGCGGCTTATGTTTTCTCTCTTTAGTGGTTTGAACGTGTTGTTCATGTCTCATCATCGACATAGGACGCGGCTTTGATGAGGCGGCGGATGTCGCGGGGGCCAATGTTGCCTTTGAAATAGGTGTTGGCGGCGTTGAGCGCTTCCAATGACCGGCAAAGCGCCTCTGCATCGGCGGCGGCGACTGAGCGGACGGTATTATAGCCGGCATCATAGAGCATTTTAGCGGTCAGGGGGCTGACCCATTGGATACTGGTGAGGCTGACAAGGGAGGAAAGCTCGTCAGAAAAGGCGTCTTCGGTGCCGAAAACTTGAGCTTTGCCGGAGGCTTCGAGGGCGTTATAGAGTGAGGCTGCGTCCTTATAGCCTTTGGCGGACAGCGCCGTTAAGGCGCGTGGATCGATCCAATTAAAATCGGTTAATGGGAACGTTTTCGGGAAATAGCCTTCGACCTCACGCCGCAGAAGCGTCAGGTATTCGATGCCGATGCCGGTTTTGGCGGCAATGGCGTCGATGCTTTTTGGGGTTTTGACGGCTTTGCGGAGCTCGGACACGGTTTGAATGCCGCGCTCTTTGAGCTTGCTAAAATTCTCATCGATACCATCCAACAACAGAGCGCGGCTGGGAACCAGATCGGTGTCCTTGATTCTTAATAGAAGCGCGTCAAGCGTGACTTTGCCGTCGTCCATATGATAAGCCATGATACAGCCCTCCTTGTTGCGCGTTATGACTGATTTTACCATTGTGTTTCAAAGCAGGTCAAGAGACGATTCTTGCTCAGTTTCAAAGTACCATACTGTTGATCGCCGGATTTGCCAGTTTAAATATAAGCGCGGCTGTGCTATACTGGCACTGGGAAGAGCGGTAACAATACTGTTATCAGTAGGGGAAGCATCATGAATTTCTCTCAGATCAAATGTTTTTTAGCCGCGGCGGAAACCTCGAGCTTTACGCGGGCCGCCGATCGGCTTTATTTGTCGCAGCCGGTTTTGAGCCGCCAGATTGCGGCGATGGAGGACGAGCTTGGGTTCGAGCTCTTCATTCGTGAGAAAAAATCCATAAAACTAACCCAAGCCGGAGAGGTGTTTGCGGAGGGACTTACTAAGCTTGCCCGGGGATATCAAGCGCTTGTGGACAAGGCTAATGCCGTCCATAAAGGGTTTGCCGGCAACTTGAATATCGGCATGGTGGAGGGTCAGCTCATCTGCCCACCCTATTCGCTGGCGCTCACAAGCTTTCACGACAAATACCCCGATGTCCGCGTCAATCTTTCCCGGCACACCCTGGCGGGGATACATTATGCCATGATGAACGGTGAGATCGATATGGCTTTCGCAGCGCTCTTCAACCTGACGGACGGGGAGGAGCTGGACTATATCGCCGTCGGACGGGCGCAGACGATGCTTGTCATCCCAAAGTCGCACCCGTTGGCTGACCGCGAAGGCCTCAGTCTTGTCGACTTCAAGGAAGACACATTCCTGACGCTGCCGGAGACGGAGTCGCCGTTTATCGCGCGCTTTTCGGAGCGGGTGGCCAAGCACGATTACTTTAAGCCGAAAACACTGGAGGCCCCGAATATCGGCGCGCTGGCCTTATGGCTGGAGGCGGGGTACGGGATATTCCCGCTCAATGAAAATCACGCCCTGCGCAACAACCCGAACCTGGTGTTCAAAACAATGCCGGAGCTGGAGGATTCCATTGAGATCGTCATGTGGAAAAAGAGCAAAACCAACCCCCTGATCGCCCTGTTCGTCGAACAGTTCAAAGATATCAATACGGACTGATACGTTCGGGGCTTCCGGCGATTTCGTCAACAGATGATGCATAATGCTTATCAAAGCATGTGAAAAAGGTTCTTTACGCACTTTGCATCATCCTTTAGAATGATATAAGAAATAACAAGAAGCTATTGGAGAAACTATATGGAAAACAAGATACTGACAGGTAAGTTTTACGATATTCAGGGCTTTTCCGTCCACGACGGCCCAGGCATCCGCCTGACGCTGTTTATGAAGGGCTGCCCCTTGCGGTGCCCGTGGTGCCACAGCCCGGAGTCTCAGGCGTTCCCGACGGAGCTCAACTGGATGGAGATCAAGTGCGTCGGGATCGAAAAGTGCGGCAACTGTTTAAACGTCTGCCCCCATGGCGCCATCACGCTTGGCAAAAAGAAAAAATCGCCCACCGGCGACGAGGAGATCACCCTTGTCACAGTCGACCGCTCCAAGTGCGACAACTGCGGCAAATGCGCCGAAGCCTGCACCTCCAAGGCCCTTTATATGTGCGGCACCGATTATACCATCGACGAGATCATGCAGCGCGTGCGGCGCGATATCCCGTTCTTTAAAAAGTCCGGCGGCGGCGTGACTGTCTCCGGCGGCGAGTGCCTCTGCCAGCCGGAGTTCCTGCTCGAAATCTTAAAAACGTGCAAGGCCGAGGGGATACATACGGCCGTCGACACCACCGGCTTTGCCAAGTGGGAGACGATCGAGCCTATCCTGCCGTACACGGATTTGTTCCTGCTGGACATCAAGGGCGTCGACCCCGAGCTGCACAAGCGGATTGTCGGCGTGCCCAACGAGCTCATCCTTGAAAACGCCAAAAAAATGGCGCAGGCAGGCGCCAAATTCCAGATTCGCATCCCCGTTATTCCGATGTACAACGATTCCGTCAAGGCTTTTGACGACATGGGCAAGTTCATCAAAGAGCTCGGCGACGCCGTCGAGGTCGTCCAGCTTCTGCCCTACCACAGCCTCGGCACCGTCAAATGGGAGCGCCTGCAAAGAAACGCCCCCATACTGGAAGCGACGCCTCCGACTGACGAGCTGATGCAGGCCCGGAAGAAGCAGCTGGAGGACATGGGGCTGAATGTGATCATACATTAAATATCGTCATGGCACCCGGCTTTGCCCGGGTGCTTTCAATTTTATCTCCCGCATACGAAATTCCTGCCGAATCGTGGTATGCACCGTTCGTTGACTTGCGCGTCCGGTGTGCTAGAATGGAAGCAGAAACCAACGGACGGGCGGGAATGGCAGTCAGGTTCGCCGCCCAAGGAAAGGAGGAACAGCTATTGACCAATACGAAAAAATTTTTCACGGACGTGCTCGTCGTGGGCGGCGGCGTGGCGGGCGCGGCGGCGGCGGTTACGGCGGCGCGAAAGAGCGTTCGGACAATGATCGTCGAGAGCGCGCAGTCCATGGGCGGGCTGGCGACCAACGGATATGTGACGGGGATTGCCGGCATCGTGGAGGGTCTCTCGAAGGAATGGGTCGACAGGCTGGCGTCAGACGGCGACGCCATTATTCGCCCGCATCTGCCGGCTATTGACCCGGACAAGGGGAAGCTCATGCTGGAGCGGATGCTGGTGGAGTCCGGCTGCCGCATCCTCTACGGCGCGACGGCGCTGGAAGCGATTGTGGAGGACGGCGTCATCAGGGGCGTTATCTGCCACGGCAAGTCGGGCAGACTTGAGATTCGGGCGAAAATCGTCATCGACGGCACCGGGGACGGCGATGTGGCGGCGCTGGCGGGTGCGCCGTATGAGGTCGGCAGCCCCCATGACGCGGGGCTCAATATGTCTACCACACTGGCGTTCCGGATGGCAAACGTGGACCTCAAAAAGTATTTTGAGGCGAATGCCGCGTGGCGTGATAACGCCGGGCGGGAAAAGCTGACGGGAAGCTTCGGATTGCTGCAGGACCTGGAAGAGCAGGCGGTTCAAAACGGGGATCTGCCCTTTATGGTCTTCCCGGCGGCGCTCATCTACCAGATACCGAAAACCGAGGTGACCGATGCCGACATCACGGTGATGACGACCCACAGCTTTTATACGCGGAACCTGGACACGGAGGATTTGACGCGGCAGATTATCGAGCAGCACAATCAGATGACGTGGCTTGAAAAGTTCTTCCGCAAATACGTGCCGGGGTTTGAAAGGGCGCGCGTGACCGGTATCGCCAATATGCACGGCATCCGCGATTCGCGGCGCATTACGGGCGAATATATATTAAAGGATACGGACGTGGCGGCGGGCATCCGGTTTGAGGACGGCATCGCCCGGTTCCCGGAGTTTTTCGATACGCACCACCCGACAAGCCGGACACTCGGATTTCTAAGGCATATCCACGTGACGGAACCGCTCCCCGGCGCCGTTTGCCGGGAGGCGCAGTGCTCGGACGGGATGCACGCCTTTGGGCGTCCCGCGGGAATGGAAGCCCGCGTCGATCCCAAGGGGTACAGTGAGATTCCTTACAGGGCGCTGGTACCGCTGGGCGTCGACAACCTGCTCGTCGTGGGCCGATGCGTCTCAGCGGAGTTCAACGCCCAGGCGGCTGTGCGTATCATTGCCCCCTCCATGGGGACGGGCCAGGCGGCGGGTATCGCCGCAGCGCTCTGCATCAAGGACGGCGTGACACCACGGGAGCTTGACGGCAAGCGCGTCCGGTTGGAAATGATCGCGGACGGCGTGCTGCTGGATCAGCCGCTCGGCGGCCACTGGGGCGCTGTGCAGAGCTTCGAGGGCGAGCATGTCGTCCTGACGGGCGATTTTATCGGCTTCAAGCAGCAGGATGGGAAGATCATCACGGCAATGTGAAACATCGAACAGGAGGGATACATATGGTTGATTACGGAATTTCGGGTAAAATCGCCGCTGTGACGGGCGCGGGCAAGGGCATCGGGCGCGAGACGGCCATTCAGCTGGCCAGGCAGGGCGCGGCGGTCGTCCTCATCGGGCGCAGCATGGCGTCCATTGGACGCGTTGAAAAAGAAATCAGGGAATTTTCGGACAAGGTCTGCGCCATTGAGTGCAACGTGGCGGAGGAAGCGCGCGTCTTCAAAACAGTGGACGAGATCATAGAGAAATTCGGCAGGCTTGACATCTTGGTCAACAACGCCGGCATCGAGGCCGACAGGGAGCCGGGCCAGATGGGCGGCGACCTGCTGACGACGACGTCCATGGAGCAGTACCATAAGGTGCTGGATACGAATCTTATCGCCCACTACAACTTCATGCGGGCGGCCATTCCGCACATGCAGAAGAACCGCTACGGGCGCATTGTGAATGTCAGCTCGGTGACGGCCTTCGGCGGCGGCGTCGGCACGGCGGCGTATGTGGCGTCAAAGGCCGGCAGCATCGTCCAGACGAAGAGCTTCGCCCGCCAGTTCGGGCCGGACAACATCATTATCAACAACGTCGCCCCCGGCATGATCGATACGCCGATGCATTCCATGACGCCCAGGGAGCATTTCGATATGGTCGCTAAAATGAGCCCCCTGCGGCGTGTCGGCCAGCCCATCGACGTGGCGAAGGTGATCCTTTTCCTGGCGCAGGAGGAGCTGTATATGACAGGCGAGACCATTGCCGTCGACGGCGGCGGGTCGATGAGATAAGGAGGCATTTTCATGAAATGCAGGGTTGCAGTCGTTGAGAAAATGGGTGAGCCGTTCAAAATCGAAACAATGGAGCTTGCCGATCCGAAAGAGAAGGAAGTCCGCCTGAAGAATATGACCTGCACCATTTGTCACAGCGATATCCACGGCGTCCGCGGCGAGCACGGGCCTTTCGAGGGGTGCGCCACGGCGGGGCATGAGATAGCGGCCGTCGTTGACGCTGTTGGCACCGGCGTTACATATGTGAAGCCGGGCGACAGGGTCGCCTGCTGTGTCATCCGGGCGGGGTGCGGGGTATGCCAGCCCTGCCTGCACGACAGGACGTGGTTCTGCGAAAACATCCCGCCGCTCCAGTTCCGCCAGCCGGGGCCGTATACACGCGAAAACGGGCTTGTGCCGATCCAGACAAATTCCTCCGCCACCGGCTTTGCCGAATACACCAACGCCCATGAGTCGACGCTGTGCAAGATCGACGACGACATACCGTATCCCGTCGCCTCGGCGCTGGCCTGCGGGTTTATCACAGGCTTCGGCGCGATACTGAACAGATGCAAGGTAAAGCCCGGCGAGAGCGTCGCCGTCATCGGGTGCGGCGGCGTGGGGCTGTCGGCTGTGCAGGGCGCCCGGGTCTCAGGTGCGTGCCCCATTATTGCCGTCGACACGGTGGACGGTAAGCTTGAGCTTGCCAAAAAGTGCGGCGCGACCCACGCAGTCAATCCGAAGACGTGCAATCCTGTGGAAGCGGTCAAGGAAATCTCGAAATACGGCACGGACTATGTCGTCATCGCCGTGGCCGGCAAGGGCATTAAGCGCCAGGCTATGGACATGTCCGCACCCTGGGGCACGGTCTGCGTCATCGGGCACGCCCGCTGGGAGGAGGAGCTGCTGGACGACTTTTGCGCCATGGAATTCTTGACCGGCAGAAAGTTCACGGGAAGCGTCATGGGGGCGCTGAACCTCCGGCGTGATCTGCCTGTATACATGGATATGTACCGGAAGGGTATCATTGATATCGACAGCATGCTGACCCACCGCTTCACGCTGGATCAGCTGAACGAAGCCTTTGACGACGCCGAGCGCGGCGCACTCAAAAACATCGTCGTCATCGGCGGGGAAAAATAAGCGGGACGACGCCGGCAAAACCTTCGAAGGGTATCCCTTTGGGGGTTTTTGCTATATACAGATTCGTAAGCTACGGGATACATTCAAATAAATATTAAATAAACTCATAGAAACCCTATTGACATTCAAGTGAACTTGATGTATAGTAATCCCATAATCACCCAGGATGCAGAAGGACGGTGCCGCATATGAATATTCCGGGAACGGTTCTCCCGGCGGAAAACGGGAAGGGGCCTGTGGGCTCGGGATTTTTGACCGCGATTTTTTCAGTGACGTCGGGGCTGATGCTCTCTCAAATCAAGGAAATCACCGGATTGGACGCGCCGGCGCTCCAGAACTGGATCAAGCGCGGCTGGGTATCGTCTCCAACGGGAAAGCGGTACAACATCGACCAGGTGGCGCGAATTTTGATCATCAACATGCTGCGGGACGCGTTCCGGCTGGATAGCATCGCGTATCTGATGTCCTACATCAACGGCAGCGTTTACGATAGGTCCGACGACATCATCCCGGAGTCTGTTTTGTACGATTACATCTGCTGCATCATCGACAAATGTGAAAACTTCGACTTCAACAACAGAGAAAACCTGGAAAAACTCATCGCCGACTGTACGGAGAATTATAAGGAGGCAATTCCCGGCTCGACGGAACGGTTGCGAAAAGCGCTCGAGATCATCATTCTCGCTTATGAGAGCGCGCGGATCAAGGCAAAGGCCGAAAACCTGCTCAGTACGATCAGGTAAAAGCGCGGCCGGCGGTCTTGATTCGGACTGCCGGCCCGTTCACCGGTTAATATAAACGAATTTTAAACGGAAAGGAGGTAATGCTATGACCGCTTGGTGGGAGTCACTGTCCGCCCTGCAGAAGGTCTTTGCCTATATGGCGGTGCCGGCAACGGTCATTATGATCCTGCAGACGATCCTCGTCCTCTTCGGACTGGGGGGGCACGATTCAGACACCGGGGACGGGGGCGGCGCGGGCGCCGGGCATGACGGTTTTGACGGCCACACCGGAAATTTCGATCACGGCGGGCATTTCGATCACGGCGGGCATTTCGGTCATGACGGCCACGACGGCCATGACGGCCACGATGGACATGACGGACTGGCGCTTTTCAGCATACGCGGAATCGCCGCGTTTTTCACGATCGGCGGCTGGGCCGGTGTCATGATGGCCGGTATTGTGGCTTCATCCTTTATTTCGGTAATAGTGGCGCTTGTCTGCGGTACGGCCGCGCTGTTCGGTATCGCGGTGCTGTTCAAGCTGACGGCGCGGCTCCAGTCTTCAGGGAACATATCGCTGGAGAATGCCGTCGGAAAGACAGCCAAGGTCTATATCAAAATTCCCGGCGGAGGGAAGGGTATCGGCAAGGTCGTCCTCACGTTCCAGGAGCGCTTCACGGAATGCGATGCCGTGACGGATTCACCCGACGCCCTAAAGACCGGTACGCTCGTTGCTGTGACGGGGCTGGCCGATGAGAACACGCTGATCGTTAACCCGATCATCGAAAATATTGAGAATATGTATTAAGGAGGAAAAATGGGACCTTTAGTTTATCTGGTCATTGCGGCGTTTGTGATCTTCACAACGCTCATCATCATCCTGTCGCGGTATCGCAAATGCCCGTCGGATAAGATCATGGTCATCTACGGTAAGGTGGGCTCCAATCCGGACGGCAGCAACCGTTCGGCCCGGTGCATCCACGGCGGCGCGGCCTTTATCTGGCCGATATTCCAGTCATTCCAATACATGGATCTGACGCCGCTCTCCATCAGCGTCGACCTGGCGAACGCGCTGTCCCGCCAGAATATCCGGATCGACGTGCCGTCCCGTTTTACGGTCGGCATCTCCACGGAGGCCGGTGTCATGCAGAACGCGGCGGAGCGCCTGCTGGGCTTGAAGCTGACGGAGATCCAGGAGCTCGCGAAGGACATTATCTTCGGTCAGCTCCGTTTGATTATTGCCACAATGGATATCGAGGAGATCAACACCGACAGAGATAAGTTCCTGGAGGCCGTTTCCGGCAACGTGGAGACGGAGCTGAAGAAGATCGGCCTCAGGCTCATCAACGTCAACGTGACTGATATCAACGACGAATCGGGCTACATCATCGCCCTGGGCCGGGAAGCGGCGGCAAAGGCTATCAATGACGCCAAGATCTCCGTCGCAGAAGCCGACCGCGCCGGCGCTATCGGCGAGGCCAACGCCAACCGCGACAAGAGGGTCAGCGTCTCCATGGCCGATTCGGAGGCTATCCAAGGCGAAAACAGCGCCAAAGCGCAGATCGCCGATTCAGACGCCACAAGGCGCGAACGCGAGGCGGACGCACAGCGCCGCGCTGTCTCCGCAGAGAAAATAGCGACGGCAAAAGCCCTGCAGGAAGCGTATGCCGCTGAACAGGCCGCAGAGCTTGCCCGCGCTGCCAGAGAAAAAGCCACCCTCGAAGCCGATGTCCTCATCAAAGCGGAAATCGATAAAAAGCAGCTTGAAATCGCCGCGGAAGCCCAAGCCGAGCAGACGCGCCGGAGAGCGCGCGGTGATGCTGATGCGATCTTCGCCAAAATGGAGGCCGAGGGCCGCGGTATGCAGGAGATTCTTACAAAGCAGGCGGCAGGTTTGTCCGAAGTGGTTAAGGCCGCCGGCGGAAATGCCAATGACGCCATCCGCCTCATGGTCGCCGATAAGCTCGAGGAGCTTGTCAGGATTCAGGTTGAAGCCGTCAAGAATCTAAAGATCGACAAGGTCACCGTCTGGGACGGCGGCTCAAGGGACGGCACATCATCGACAGCGAATTTCCTCTCCGGCCTCATGAAATCCATCCCGCCCATGAGTGAGCTCTTCAACATGGCCGGCATGGAGCTGCCCGAGTATCTGGCAAAGACAAAGGACGGCGGAAAGGCAAAGGAAGAACCGGCGCCTGTGGAAGCCGTGAGCGATCAGGCATAACCGCCCGCGCGATGCGCATAAAAGCAATACGCTGAAACGAGAGCCGGCGCCGCTATAAAAGCGGTGCCGGCTCTGTGTATTCGGTCTTGACACAGCGGCAATCATCGAATAAACTTAATCATGTACGTAGCGCGCTACAGAAAGGACTCACCTATGATTGATTACGAAAAAATGCCGCCATCACGTCAGCCCGCGGGGACGTTCCCATATAAGCTGCAGCAGCCGCCCCGCCCGCTCTATCCGGGGAACAGGCCGATCACGGCCAGAGAAAACCAGCTGAGAATCTATAGGGGTTTAAAGCCGTGCTGGATGCCGGTCTGGATGGTCGACAATCAGTACTGCTGGCCCGATGTTTACGCGGAGCACGCGCCTTATGAAGCCAACGGTCCGGACTGGTTCGGGCAGGAGTGGGTCTTTGTTCCCGAGGTCGGCGGCGCCATGCCGAAGCCGGGCACACGGGTTATTTACGACATTACAAAGTGGCAGGAGCAGGTCAAATGGCCCGATCTGGACGCTGTCGATTGGGATGGCGACGCCAGACTCCAGACTCAACGGTATGACCCTGACAGGGCTCATGTCTTCCATGTCACCGAGGGCATTTTTGAGCGCCTGCATGAGCTGATGCCCGTGGACGAGACGCTTTTGGCCATGTATGAGGAGCCGGAAGCGGTTCACTCTTTCTTCGATGCCATGGTCGACTATAAAATCAAGTGCATGGATATCGTCTTCAAAAAGTACGCGCCCGTCGACTACATCATTTGGGGCGACGACTGGGGGACGCAGCGGGCCGGTTTCTTCTCCAACGCCATGTTCCGTGAATTCATCATGCCCTACACGAAAAGGTGCTGGGATTGGGTTCATGCGCAGG
Source organism: uncultured Papillibacter sp. (assembly GCA_964544005.1). Taxonomy (GTDB): domain Bacteria; phylum Bacillota; class Clostridia; order Oscillospirales; family Oscillospiraceae; genus Sporobacter. The sequence goes on along the minus strand of CAZJCH010000006.1, from coordinate 4,603 downwards.
GTAAATTCGTGGAGCTGCACTCCTGCGGCCTGACACAGCAGTATATCGAGGAATTTATTGAGATGGGGCTGGATGCCTGGACGCCACAGCCCATCAACAATCTGGATATGCTCACCGCCAAATACGGCGACAAGCTGGCCCTGACCGTCAATATCCCGGGCATTGATACGGCACAAACGGAATCTGAGGCGAGAGCCCTGGTGCGCCGGTTCGTCGATACATATGCGCCCAGAGGGCGTGTCATCGCGGGTTCGACCATGAATCCCGACGAAAAGGTCAAAAACGCGGCCCTTGAGGAGCTGTATCACTATTCCAGCGAATTTTACGCGAAGAGATAGAGTGATTTAAAAACCGGGAGGCGCGAGGCCTCCCGGTTGCTTCATTAAGCCAATATGTTCGTAGGGCGCGGCATCCCTGATGCGCCACGTTTCACAAGTATGTCAGAGAACGCCTGTATTATGGTTGGCATCGATGACCCTGTATTGTATAATAATTCCATAAATCGCCATCGAAAGGCGGTGAGAGGTATGACGGATTCCGGTTTTGACAATTTCATGTGCTGCTCGCCAGGGTATTCAAACGGATACCCTGGTTTTTTTATGCCTGAATCTAGCATAGGAGCAGCAACACATGGTGAAAGATTTAAGGACAGCGCACATGTCCTGTATTGAAAAAACAAACGGCGGGGTGTTTTCCTCCTGCCGGATATACTCGTAAAAATCTGCACACTGATTCCACTCGTGTATCTGTGGCGCTGGGCTTTGCCGTGGATATCATGTTTGCCTGCCTGTCGATTAAGCTGTGCAATATGAGCTGGCTGGTCGGCCGGATACGGGCCGCTATTGTCGCCGGACTATACAGGGAATGGGCAGCCTGCTGAGCGCGCCGGCGTCTTGTACGATTCCATAAAAACCTTAAGGAAATTCCGGCATATCCGCTTTTGACAAATACGGATCAGGCTCCTTATAATCATAGTATATTGTCCGCAGTTTTGATGAAAGGAAGAGCAGATGAGTATGGTCAAGTATCAGAACTTATTTGAGCCGATAAAACTTGGAGGGGCGCTGTTCCGCAACAGGATATTCGCCTCGCCCACGGGTCATCATTCGCTGACGTCGGAGGGCTTTCCCACGCCGGACGTCATCGCCTATTACGAGAGGAAGGCCATCGGCGGCGCGGCTGCCGTCACTGTCGGCGAGGGCGTTGTGGACAGCAAGCGGGGTAAGGGCGGCAGCTGGCACCTGGTGCTGGATAATCCGCTCATGAGCCACGACCTCCACCGGCTCACAAACGCCGTCACGCGGCACGGGGCGGTGGCCTCGGTGGAGCTGCAGCACGCCGGCATGTTCGCCAACCGCAACCTCTCCTTCCTGGGGGGAGAATCAAGGGGCATCGCTTACGGGCCGGTGGAGATTGAGCTGGACGGTCGGGTGACGCGCCCAATGACGGAGGAGATGATTGAGGAGACGATCGAACTCTTCGCCAATGCCGCGCTCTTTGCCAAGCAGTGCGGCTTCGGTATGGTGACGGTCCACGGCGGCCACGGCTGGCTCATCTCGCAGTTTTTGGAGCCGTATCTCAACACGCGGAAGGACAAATGGGGCGGCAGCCTGGAAAACAGGGTGCGCTTCCCTATCGCCATTGCCGATGCGATCCATAAAAAATGCGGCGCGGCCTTCCCGGTGGAGATTCGCATCAGCGGCTCGGAGTGCAACCCGAAGGGTTACGACATCGACGAGGGGATTGCCATCGCAAAGCGTTTAGACAGTCATGTCGATTTGATCCACGTCTCGGCGGGCCACCATGAGGTACAGGAGGTCTTTACCGTCACGCACCCCAGCATGTTTCTGGAAGACGGCGTCAATGTCAAGTACGCAGCCCAGATCAAAAAGCACGTCAAAACGCCGGTCGCGACAGTCGGTGCGCTGACCGATCCGGCGCTGATGGAGGAGATCATCGCCTCCGGCAAAGCGGATGTCGTGCAGATCGCCCGCGGCTTGATTGCCGAACCGGACCTGCCCAACAAGGCGCGAACTGGGCGCGAGGATGAAATCAAGAAATGCATGCGCTGCCTCTACTGCTTCTCCACGCTTTTAAACGAGGGATCGTTTTACTGCGCTATCACGCCCGAAACGAGCCGGGAGCTCGAGGTCAAAATGACGCCGCCCGTTAAGAACAAGAAAAAGGTGCTTGTCGCCGGCGGCGGCATCGGCGGTATGCAGGCTGCGCTGACCTGTGCCCAGCGCGGCCATGAGGTCATCCTCTGCGAAAAGAGCGATCGCCTCGGCGGCACGCTGCGGTGCGAGGAGCATGTGCCGTTTAAGAAGAAGCTGGACGGGTATATCGAATACCAGCTCCGGGAGATCGGGAAAGCAGCCGTTGACGTCCGGCTGAATACCGCAGTCACAAAGGCGTTGGCGGAGGAGATAGCCCCGGACGTCATCATCGCGTCCTTGGGCGCACGGCCCATCGTTCCGAAAATCAAAGGGATTGATGGCTCCAACGTCCTCGGTGCAGAGGAAGCCTATATAAACCCCGATAAAGTCGGCAGGTGCGTGGCCATCCTCGGCGGCGGCCTCGTCGGCATTGAGCTGGGCATCTATCTGGCGCAGCTGGGCCGCGATGTCAAAATCATTGAAATGCTGGACGCGCTGAACGACGGCGGCAACTTCCTGCACATGGTGGGGCTGAAGACGGAGCTTGCGCGAAACAATATTGGCGTTCACCTCAACACGAAGGCAATGGAAATCAACGATAAAGGCGTTGTCGGATCAGGCCCTGCAAGCGACAATGTCGCTGGGGAAAAGCTGTATGCTGCCGACACGGTCATCTACGCCGTCGGTCAAAAGGCACTGTCCGACGAGGCCGCCGCCCTCCGCTTCTGCGCGCCCGAGTTTTACATGATCGGCGACTGCAACATCCCTAAAAACATCGCAGCAGCGACGAGTACCGCGTTTACCGTGGCAAGAGATATCGGGGTGTATTAAACAGCAGATATTAACAAATGCGGAAAGCTCCCGGAAGACAGTTCCGAGAGCTTCCTTTAGGTTGTTGCTGTAAAAATACGATTGACTTTAAGGAAGAAATTGCTATATACTCGAAAGCATGAATAATATTATCGGGAGGATTAAGCTATGGACCTTGTAAAAAAATACGCCCCCATCGCGGGCGGACTTTCCATCGGCCAGTATTGTCCCCCGCGCTGCTTTGAGCTCGCCGGAAAACGCTTTGAGTTTGTACTGGACACGGGCGAGGAAACCGGCGACGCCGTTCTTAATTTCCTCAACGAAAATGAGGTCGAGTGGAGCGTCATGTGCGGCGGCACGCTCAAAACGGACAAATACGAGTGCCGCAAATCCGACGACTGGACGTACCTCGTCACCTACTGCCTCACGGACAAGACGCCGCGTGAAAACCACACCTGGGTCATCGACAAAGAGCAGGGGCTCGTCACGTTCCTGCGCTGCTCACTGGGGGAGAATCCCTATTGGCCGTACCTGATCGAGAGCCATTTCGGATACGGCTATATTAAAGAAGAGGGCAAGGAACACACAGATCTCCGACGCCATGGCTTTACCGACGACGTGATCGGCACAGGCGTCAAGTGGGTTTACGGCCACGACATGGCGACGGTACACGTGTATCACAGCACCAACTGGTACCGTATTACATATCCGAAAAGCGCAGCAGCAGCCAGCGCGGAGGTCACCGATTCCGTCAGCGGTATCCGGGAGACTATGAAGCTGATGCCCGGGTCGGACGAACCGGCGTACTACGTCAAAATCAAGGAGGGCATGTATCTGGTCAGCGTCACCGAGCAGAACATGGAAAAAATCCTGGGCGACAAGATCGGCTTCCGCAGCGACACCCTGTGCTTTCTCGACAACTGGAACCGCATGTACAGCGTCGGCCGCGGCTTCGGCACCATGACGACCGACGGCCAGGATCGCGAAATTTTCGTCATGATCGGAAAATACGCCGTCCCGGAGGACGTCGACGCCCATTTTTTTACGGATCCGAACCCCTACCTGGTATAGAGGGATAGAAAAGGCTCCCGGGACACAAACCGGGAGCCTTTGCGTTAAGTCGGAAAAACTTGGTTATAAGCGTTCATTCCCTTGATACGCAGAGGGGTTCGCTATATAATGAATGCGCGATGAAAAATGATCCTCACCCACCTTTACCATATGCCATAATATCACAACGGGCCATTCAGAACAATTGAGAACAATTGATTGTGTTTAACTAAAACTGTTATACTAAAGAAGTCCTCCAGTATACTAAAATAAGTGTAAGAAAAAGAAAATAGCGGCTATACCAGATGGTATGGCCGTTTTTAAGCATAAGAAAGGTTTACTGGCGTGTCGCCCGTAACCCAATTTTTGCACAGCAATCATGCTCGGTCACAAAGTTTTTAATGGTTCGGCTTTTGTTTCAGGAAGCGGGGGTGTCAAGATTCCTCAATATTTCCTGATACCGCAGCGTTGCCAGCGCGCTGGGGGCGCCTTTTTGACAGAAGGAGAGGCTTGCGAGCTTCCTGTTGACGCGCTCCACGACGATTTGTCCATCGGCCAGCTTGGATTGCAGCATATGAAACGCTTCC
>CAZJCH010000005.1:9454-21510 GCA_964544005.1 uncultured Papillibacter sp. | reverse complement strand
TCTGGCATATGATACGACGATTCCCGCGTTTTGCGCGGGAATCGTCGTATTTTTAAATATTGTAACGAAATGTTAAGCAAATTGTAATAATTGACATTGATGTACAGTAATGGAAATGATATAATTTTAACAGATTAACGATAAAACCGTATATATTTTGTGATTCGTTATGTCTTGTGGTCCGTTTTGTACATATGCTCGACAAGGTCGAGGACCTTGTTTGAGTAGCCCCACTCGTTGTCGTACCAGGCGATCAGCTTCATGAAGGTATCGGTCAGGTGCACGCCGGCTTTGGCGTCAAAAATGGAGATGTGCGGGTCGCCGACGAAGTCGGAGGAAACGACCTCGTCTTCCGTATAGGAAAGGATGCCCTTGTATTCGTTTTCGGACGCGCGTTTTATCAGGGCGCATATATCATCGTAGCCGGCTGGGCTTGCGAGATTGACTGTGAAATCGACGACGGAAACGTCCAGTGTTGGTACGCGCATAGACATGCCGGTCAGTTTGCCCTTCAGCTCGGGTATGACCTTTGCAACGGCCTCAGCCGCGCCGGTGGTAGAGGGGATGATGTTGTAGGCTGTTGCCCTGCCGCCGCGCCAGTCCCGCTGGGACTTGCCGTCGACAGTTTTCTGAGATGCCGTCGCCGAATGGACGGTTGTCATGAGGCCTGTGGCGATACCATAGCTGTCGTTTAAAATCTTCGCGATCGGAGCCAGGCAGTTCGTCGTGCAGGAAGCGTTTGAGACGATGTGTGTCGATGACTCATATTTATCATGGTTGACACCCATTACAAACATCGGGATGTCCGATGAGGGTGCCGTGACGATCACCTTTTTGATGCCTGTTTTCAGGTGGATGGAGGCTTTCTCCATCGTTTTGAACTGTCCCGTCGAGTCGACAAGGTATTCGGCTCCGACGCCTGTCCAGGGGATGTTTTCGGGGCTCCTGTCAGAGAAGGTCGGAATTTTTCTGCCGTCGATTATGATGCCGTTTGATGTGTATGTAACGTCATGCGGGAACCTGCCGTGGATCGTGTCGTATTTTATCATATACGCCATATAGTCCGGAGCAACGGTAGCGTTTATACCAACAACCTCGATGTCCTTATGACACAGACTTGCCCGTAAGGCGAGCCTGCCGATCCTTCCGAAACCTGTGATGCCGATCTTAATACTCATTTAAAGCCTCCGTGAGCGATGGATTGCATTTGTCCGTGCGACTTTGAATTATACCAATATATTTCAAAAAATCAAAGTCATTTTCTAAAATTTTTGTCTTTTTAACAAAATATGACAAAAACAGTTGTTAACGCGCATTTTTTTTGGTATTATAAAAAATAGTCTACATATGCAGCAAACGGTGTTGAATATCGATGTAAAGGAGCGTTTGCTAATTTTTAACGAGTATTATTCACATGTAGTCTCCACATTGATAAATAAAGGAGAGACGGAGGTGGAGCGCCTTGTATGATATTGAGTCAGACCTGTTCGGGAGCTTCAGAGAAGCCGTTATTGCCGTAAAAAACGGTGAGATCGCCTATTATAACGATACTGCCGCGCGGCTCATCCCGAATATCGAGATGCTCCGGCCGGAGAATATTTTTCCCCCTCAGCTTTTGAACCACGATGCGAAAAGTCTCGTGGGAGAAGCCGAAATCGAGGGCATTCACGCTGTTGTGAACGTCTCGTCGCTGGATGACTGCAGTATTTACAGCATCATCGCGCCGAGCGCCGAGGAACACGCAAATACGGCGAATCTCCTGTCAAGCGTCAGCACCGAGTTTAAAAATATGCTGGCAGTTCTCAGGATGGCCACCGGACTGCTGCTTCCGTATATTGAAAATATAGGGAATCCGCGCTTTAACCGCTATACGGCGATGATTTACCACTGTTATTTTAACATGCTCCGGATGACGAACAACTTAAGCGACCTCGGCAGTATCCTGCGCGACGATATAACGCTGTGCCGTTCGTCGTTTGATATCGTGTCGGCCTGCAGGGATCTGATCAATTCGGTACAGCATCTTGTCCGCGAAACGGGTGTTGAGCTTCGGTTCAAGTCAAACGAGGAGAGTATCATTATCTATGCGGACAGGGCAAAGCTTGACAAGCTGCTACTGAACCTCCTCTCCAACAGCCTCTCTTATACGTCTGTCGGAGGGATCCTGACGCTATCCGTCATATCAGCCGGTGACCGGTTCGTCATCGCTGTCAGCGACAGCGGGGCGGGCATTCCGAGCGATGTGATGTTAACGGCCTGGAACAGATACAGCGCCTCGAAAAACCTGGTTGATACGGAAACGGGCGTCGGTCTTGGCCTGACGATTGTTCGGAACATCGCGCGATTGCACAACGGTAGCGCCGTGCTTGAAAGCCGGCCCGGCGAGGGTACGACAGTTACGGTTTCAATCCCAATCGAAAAACCGGAATCGACTGATTTCAAAACAAGCGTCAGCGATTATGAGAGCTATGACATGCAGCAGCTCCTGACGGAGCTTTCAGGCGTTATCAGTTACGAAAAATATACACAGCAGTATATGGATTGATTGTTTCATATGGAAAAAAACCTTGGCGTCTATATTCACATTCCTTTTTGCGTCGGCAAGTGCGCCTACTGCGATTTCTATTCGCTGGCAGGTCATGAAAAGCTCATGCCGGCGTACCAGCACGCCCTTTTATACCACATAAAAGAGTATGCGCCTCAGCTGGACGGTTATCTGACCGACACGGTATATTTCGGCGGCGGAACGCCAAGCTATTACGGAAGCGACAGGTTGATCAGCATTTTCAATGCCCTGAAAAAATACGGCCACATCCTTCTGGAAGCCGAGGTAACGGCTGAGGTCAATCCCGACAGCATCACAAAAGCCGACCTCGTGCGTATGCGCCGCGCCGGCTTCAACAGACTGTCGATCGGCGTGCAGTCTGCAAACGACGCGCTTTTAAAAAGTCTCGGCCGAAGGCATAATTTTGCCGCTGCGGAGGAGACTGTAAAAAATGCCCGGGAAGCCGGCTTCAAAAACATCAGCATTGATCTAATATTCGGCTTGCCTTCCCAGAGCCGGGACGATTGGGCCGACACGCTCAATAAGGCTGCGGCCCTTAAAACAGAGCATATTTCCTGTTACGGCCTTAAGATCGAGGAAGGGTCACAGCTCTACATATATAGAGACTCTCCGTTTATGCCGGACGACGACGCGCAGGCGGATATGTATCTCTATGCCGTAGAGACACTGAGCCGGTTCGGGTTTAAGCAATACGAGATATCAAACTTTGCCCGGCGTGGCTATGAATCGAAACACAATATGAAATATTGGCTCGGTGACGAATATCTGGGATTTGGTGCGGCGGCGCATTCCTACATCGGTGGTGTTCGGTACAATTATATCGCCGATCTCGAGAAATACAGCGAAAATGTCCTTGCAGGCAAAAACATCGTCGATCTGAGCGAAGAAATCACCGACTTTGAGCAGGCCAGCGAGTATCTGATGCTCCGTCTCAGGACAACGAGAGGAATATCGGAGAAAGAATATACTGAAATTTACCCCTGCAGCATGGACAAAACGATTGAGCTCCTGCGTCATTACGAAGCCCAGGGCTGGGCAGCCTTGTCAGACGACCGGTGGAGTTTTACGCCGTCAGGCTTTTTGTTATCCAACATACTGATCGGTGAGATTCTCGAGACACAGACCAAGCAGCGATCAGAAATGATCAAACCATGGGAAAAGCCGGAAGCTGCCGTTTTGCGGTCTCAGCTGACCTTATTTGATATAAAGCCTCAGGAAGTACAGATGTTCAGGGGAATATGAAATCGGCACGCAATCCGCATTGAGACGGTTTTTGTCAAATGATTCTAAGAAAGTTACAGGCTTTGTAGCAATATGTAATAAAATAAGTTTGAAATTTAGTTACAAAGCCTTTAAAATGCGATATATAAAACAGCAACACAGCGAAGGATGGGATTCATATAAAACGAGAAAGTAAAGAAACGGGTGTCAACGCGGCAAAGGCGAAAAGGAAACCTGGTCTCACCATTGGCATTATAGCCGGGGCAGTTGTCGTTTTTCTCGCTGCCTGCATTGCGGTGGCCGGAATTTTCATAAATAAATTGGACACCATTTACCCTAATGTCAGCGTCTCCGGAATTGACCTCGCCGGTATGACTGTCGATGAAGCGACAAAAGCACTGACAGACGCCGGCTATAGTGACAACGCTTCAAATATCGCCGTCACCGTCGATTTCCCCAACGGCGAAAAGATGACGATCACCGGAGAAGAGGCCGGACTCAAGCTGAGCGCCGAGGATGCGGCGAAAGCTGCTTATGATTATGGCAGGAGCGGTTCTTTCCTGTCAAACGTATTCGGATACATTAAGAGTCTGTTTCAGGTCTACGATCTGGAGCGCGGCAGCGTCGCCGCCGATGAGGAATACGTCAGAGGCGTTGTCGGTGATTATACAAAACAGTTCAATGAGAGGATCATGGACACTGCGTATCTGATTACCGACGACAGCATTACCATCACAAAAGGCAGCGGTACCGTTTTGGCCGACGAGAATGACCTTTTTGAGCTTGTCATGGCGTCAATGGATCAGTCTGTGGCGCAGAACAGTCCTGTTTCGGCAAATTACTCTCTCGAATCGGCCGGCGGTCCTGATATCGACCTTCAAGCTATTTACGACAGCATTTATGTGGAACCAGTCAACGCCATATATGACACAGCCACAAGCGAGGTGACGCAGAGCGTTGCCGGTGTCAGTTTCGATATTAGTCAGGCAAAAAGAGTGATTGACGCGGCGCAAAACGGATCGACGGTGACGATACATCTCGTTAAAACGGAGCCGGCCGTCACGACGGAGCAGCTCCAGAGTCTAATTTTCCGCGACATATTGTATGAAAAGGCGACATACGTCTCCGGTACGAGCAACCGCGTCCATAATGTAAAGCTTTCTGCCGCGGCGATCAATGGAAAGATATTAAACCCCGGAGATGTCTTCTCCTACAACGAAACGGTCGGCAAACGCACCGTTGAAAAGGGATATAAGGAAGCCGGCGCCTATGTCGGCGGAAAAACCGTGCTGGAGGTCGGCGGCGGTATCTGTCAGACGTCTTCCACACTGTATTACACGGTCCTGTATGCCAATCTGAAGGTCGTCGAACGGTCAAACCATATGTTCGGCGTGGCCTATCTCCCCCTCGGCACCGACGCAACCATCAACTGGGGCACTGTCGATTTCAAATTTGAGAACGACACGGATTATCCGATCAAGATCGAGGCCTTTATGAAGGACGGCTACCTCAACGTCAAGCTCCACGGCACGAAAGTCAATGAGAATTATGTTAAAATCGTATCTGTCGGTGTCAGTGACACCCCGATCAAGACGTCATACAAGGAAGATGCGACCATCGAACCGGGTACAACGAAGGTTGATCAAAGCGGGCATACCGGCCACGTCGTCGACAGATATAAGTATATTTATGACAAGGATGGCAACGAGCTGAGCAAAGAGTCCTTAGGGAGAGACGTCTATAGGATGCAGGAAAAAGTCATCCTTGTTGCGGTGGGTGAATTACCGCTGCCCGACGGAACATTACCGTCACCGTCACCCTCAGATACGTCTCCACCGCCTTCAGATACGTCACCGTCACCCTCGGATACGTCACCGTCACCCTCGGATACATCACCATCGCCCTCGGATACATCACCATCGCCCTCGGATACGTCGCCGTCGCCGGAGGCAACGCCTTCTGACACATCGCCGTCCGATACGCCGCCGAGTCCATAATACACATAAGCAGAACCTCAAGCAGCCGCATCCGCGGCTGCTTGTTTTGTCTGCGTTCTGACACAGAATGTTTGACGGGTCTGTCCGTATTTGATATACTGCGGTGAGGCTGCGCATCATTCTTTCTTAATCAGGGGAAGTATTCAAAAATGACCTTAGTAGAATTGTTGTTATTGGCGCTTGCTCTGTCTATGGATGCCGTTGCGGTTTCGATCTGCAAAGGCTTGTCCATGAGCAGACTGAACGTTAAAGATATGGTGACCATCGGTCTGTGGTTCGGCGGCTTTCAGGCGCTCATGCCGCTCATCGGGTATTTGCTCGGCACTCAGTTCAGGGAGTATATTGAAACGCTGACTCACTGGATCGCCTTTACTCTATTGGTGGCGATCGGTGTCAACATGATCCGCGAAGCGCTCATGAAAAAGGGTGAAAACTCCCGCGGCAAAACCGAGTGCTCGCTGTCAGTCAAAGCGATGTTCCTGATGGCCGTAGCCACGAGCATTGACGCACTGGCCGTCGGCGTTACTTTTGCTTTTTTACAGGTCGATATCCTCCCTGCAATTGTGACTATCGGCGTCATGACGTTTGTATTGTCAATGGGCGGCGTCAAAATCGGGAATATCTTCGGCGCGAAGTATCAGTCTGCGGCGGAGATCGTCGGCGGCGTCATCCTCTGCGCTCTCGGCGTGAAGATCCTTTTGGAGCAGTTTGGTATCGGCGGCGCTTAGGTTTGGGGATCCAGCCAGGAGACAAGCAGATCGACACAGGCACCGTAGGAGCTGATGCCCAGCTCTTCGCCGTTTGCTTTCAGATAACCGTCGTACATCGCGCTGACCGCCTCGGCGGCGGGTGATTCATATTGCTGCCAGTATTCATAGTTATCCGTCCAGTCGCGGTTGACGTCTTCGTTCAAGGTTGCCCTAATTGCCTGCGCCGCGTCGGGGGCGGCGGTGTCAAGCGCGCTCATCAGATAAAGGAGACCACTCAGATACCCGGAATATTCATAAACGGTAATATTCGACGTGATGCAGGCGGCAATACCGGCAAAGTTGGCCTCGTCCTCGGAATTAACGCCGCGCTGGTGCGCCATTTCGTGGGCGATCGTCGCGGGCATCAGGGCGGCCGGCGCATCCACATTGATGTTCGCCTCGCCCGTGAGGGAGATATAGACGCCTGTAAAGTTCATGATCGACATGAGCTTCGAGTACATCATGGCCTTCGGCAGATATGCGTTGCCTTCAAGCGCTGGGAACTCTCGGGAAATATTGGCATAGACGCCCTTTGATAACTCGAAATAATAACCGGTATCCAGGGTAAAGCTCCTGTCTGCGTCACGCTCGACCTGACCGGCCAGATCGTTGGCGTTCTCGGCGAAAAGCCTTGTGACGTTCGTCAGCTGCTCTGTCGTGATGCCGTCTGTGCGAAGTCCGGTCTTGACGGCTAGGCCGGTGCCGTGATAGCCCAGGCCCCAGGACCATGAGTATACCGTGAATATATACAGGAACACGACGAGCATGACATAGAGGCGTTTGGCCAGATGCGCCAGCTTTTGCGGGCGCGTGATCAGGATGATGACTGTTCTGACGATATAGTACAGCACCCAAAGGACGAGCAGCGTTATAAGTACCTCAACCAGCGAGAAATAACGAAGCGGCCCCAGAGAACTGACTGTTGCCGCCGCTTCCCTGTAAGCAGAGGCAATGTTCGCATTGACCCAGTCCATGATATCTTGTCTGTTGTTATATATGTAGTACAGGACGATTAGTATAATGGGCACGGCCGCCAGCAGGATATACAGCCACAAACGACTCGGCATCTTTTTTTCGGCAAGCGGCTCCTTTACAACTTCTTGTGCCATAACACGCCTCCTTTCAGTTCCTATATACAGTATATAGTGAGAAATGCATTCTGACAAGAGATAAATGATGGCGCAAAAATAATGCAAAACAAAACAGAATCAACATGAATTGGTTGCAAAAAAGAGTAGGAAAAGAGTAGAAATGGGGCTGTTTCACAACCGCATCATTAATATTATGTAGGGTGCGCGCCGCATGCGGCGCGTTCGGTACTATATAGGGTTATTCGAAAGCGTCCAAAGCGTCCCGGCCGAGAGAGGTCAGGGCGATGCTGCCGCGCTGGAGCTCCGGCAGGTCGAAGAGAAGCCCGTCCTGAATGACGCCCGCCCGCGCGGTTTCCCGGAAATCCCGATAGAGCCCTGATTCCTCATACATCGAATAGTCGCCGTTTTTAAGCGGCAGATCATAATCGAGTGTGATCAGATATTTGTCCTCGAGGGATTGAAGAAGCTCCCCGTTGTTTTTAACGGTGTCCGACGAGTCATCTTTGTCATTCAGATAAACAGGCGCCAGAGCGATCGAAACAGCGTCGTCAGTTTGGGAGCTTAGCATAACGAACCGGGCGAGGGGGAGAAACGCGAATTGGGAAAGACGCGTTAAAAACGTTTTCTCATCCTCGGTGATATAGATCGTCCTGTCCTGGCATCCGCAATTGTGGATGCCATTGCTGCCTGAACAGCCGCCGTAGCTTTTATTATGGTTACCGCAGCTGCCGTCGCGCCCCCGGCTGCAGCAGCAGTTTTTGTTTTTATCAGGCATGAATTGGCTCCTTTGAATATTCTTTATGCTTATAAAGCTTAGTATTTCCGAAAATATAGGAAACAGCGGAGGATGCGCTCCTCCGCTGTGTATGTTTTTTTATGTCGGTTCGGTTGTTTGGTCTGCCGCTGACGCGTTTATGCATATTGGTTATCTGATGAAACCACCGACTCCTTATCGATACTGATATCGGGATCGAGCGTAATCGAATGGATGATATAGGTGATTTTGCCGACGGGGACTTTTATCTCGACAGTATCGCCGACATGCTTGAAAAGCAGGGCTTTACCGATCGGGGAGGTGAAGGTCACATCGTTGCTTTCAAGGGTAAAGGAATTGGTGTTGACGATATGATAATCAACAGTTTCGCCGGAGTCGGCATCATGGACGACGACAGTGCAGCCGATGATGATAAAAGGAATGGTCGCGTCAGGCTCGTCTGTTTCAGCCGAACGCCGCATATTTTCACGCAGCTGACGCGCATACGGCTCGTTGAGCGCTTCAACCAGCCTCAAGGTCTCGGCGCTGCTCAGATCGCGGTCCGTATTTTCTGTGATTGTATCGATATCTAAAAGCTGCATGGTAATTTTATTCATGATATCCTTTGAAATAAAATAGGACGCCATCTTCCATATTCCTCCAATTTATTGCATTTTATTGAAAATATTCGAATAACACAAAAGCGTTTCGCCGGAACCAGCGAAACACTTTGTGATTTATCTCTATTCTATCACAAATCACGCGGTTGTCAACGGTTACCAGTTTTAGGAGGTATCATGCAGGCAATTGCCGCCCCGTGTGGTCGATGGTGGTATCGCCCTTGAGGATGAGCTCGGAGACGGGGATGATGGAATAGCCGTTCTGAAGGAGGTATTCGATGATGGACGGCAGCGCCTCGGGGGTGTGGAGCGCGGCGTTGTGGAAGAGGACGATGCTGCCGGGATTGACCCTGGCCGTTACGCGTTTTGCGATCTCCGAAGCGGACAGATCCTTCCAATCGAGGCTGTCAACATCCCATTGTATTGTGTTCATGCCCATGTTCTTGAGGGTTTTGATGACGTGGTCGTCGTATTCACCGTAGGGGCAGCGGAACAGCGTCGGCGTGACGCCGGTGACGGCGGCAATTTTGTCGTTGGCGGCGGTGATGTTCTTGACGATTTGGTCTGATGAGAGCCTGGAGAAATGCGCGTGGTCGTCGGAATGGTTCATAACCTCATGGCCGGCATCGTGAAGAGCTTTAACAGACTCGGGGAACTTTTCCGCCCAGAAGCCGACGACGAAGAACGTGGCCCTGACGTTGTATTTGCCGAGGATATCGATGAGCATTTGTGTGTCTTCATTCCCCCAGGCGGCGTCAAACGTGAGGGAAACCGCCTTGTTATCCCTCTTGACACAGTATATCGGAAGCTCTCGTTTCACTGCCGAGGCGCCGACAATGGCCGGATTGTTAATGGTGAAAAAAATGACGGTCACTGCGAGAATCGTCGCGATAAGCGCGACCCGCCTTTTTGTCACAACAATAAAAAAATTGCGCATATAAAGCCCTCCATTACCTTTATAATGGAGAATATGACCAAGGTACGGGCTTTATGCAGGCGTCAGTCGTAATCGTAGACGACCCACTTGTTGTTGATTTTCGTGACGCCGATGTAGTCGACGTTCAGCATGCCTTCTTTTTTGTGTGTCACGGAGAGGTATAATGGGCCGCTTTCAATAGGGTCGGCGCCCAGGGTGCTCGAGGATATGGAGGTAACCGATATATCGGTATTTTTCCGGCTCTCAAAAAGGTCCAGTATATAGTCGCCGCCCTTATTTTTGAGAGTAGAGTTAAAGACCTCGAGGTTTCCGGACGCCATGGCGCTGAAGTGCTTCTTGATCATAGTGACAAGCTCGGGCTCAAGCCGTTGATCGACAACGAGATCGTATTCATTTGGCTCGTTGAAGGTCAGCTGGTATTGCCGCATTGCCTCAATATCGGCCTTCAGTGTTTCGTTTTTGGCGCCGAGGGCGTCGTATTCGGCGCGCAGGGTGCCATTTTCGGATTTCAGGGTATTGTTTTCGGCGGTCAGCGCTTTGATTTCAGACCGGGTCGCTTCGATTTCGGTAAGCGCATCCCCGCTTGTATCCTTTTCAGCGTCGATGAGCGTGTGTAACCCGGCGATCTCGTCATTGAGCTGACTGATCCTCAGCATAAAGACGACGAGAACGGCAATCGCCGCGACCAAAACGGTCAAAAGGAGAACCGCGGGAATAGGCGCTCTGATCTTGAGAAACTCAGGTATTTTCATAATATTCCCTCACATACATGAAACTGGATCATACATGTATTATTTTACACTCATTTACGCCGGTGTAAATACAAAAAATGAGACGGCAAAAACCGCCTGCGCGCAGCAGGCGGTTTTTGCCGGAGGTTCGGTTAAAGAAGCGCTGCGAGAACGGGCAGAAGCACGGCAAGGAAGGCGAGGTTGAGAAGGAGAAACCACTTCATATACTTGCCTTTTTCAGCGGCGAAGGAGCGTATGTACAGCTTGTAGGAAATAAGGCTTGCCAGCGACGCGATCAGCGTGCCGAGGCCGCCGGCGGAGACGCCGTACAACAGGGCCTTATAATACGGCGTAAAGCCGGACAGCACAACGGCTGCCGGGACATTGCTGATGACCTGGGACAGCGCGGCGGAGGAAAAGAAAACCTTTTGCTCCGAGGCCAGAAGGCCACCGAAAAAGACACGGACGGCGGGGATCGACGTGATGGCGTCTGTAAAAAGAAAAAACAGGACGAAGGTCAAAAGCAGGACATAGTCGACGCTTTTGAAGAGCCTCGGCGCGAGAATGAGGAAGACGAGAACCGACAGGAGCAGCGCGAGTCTGTAATCAAGCAGGCGCAGGACGGCAAGAATATTAACGGCAAAGGAGACGAGCGCACCGGCCAGGAGTGGCTTACTGCAGATCTCAAAGCGCGTTTTTTCCGTTTTGAACGTCTCACCCCGCGCCAGGACGGCGACGGCGACAACGAGCAATAGCACGCCGATGAGGCCGAAGGGGAGCATGGCCGAGAAAAAATCCGACGCGGGCATATTGTAATGCGAAAACAGATACAGATTCTGCGGGTTGCCGAACGGTGTGACGGCAGAGAACAGGTTGGCCGCAATTGTCTCCAGCACAACAAGGACGTGCGGCCCCCGGCCTGTGATTCTCGCGACCGACAGCGTCACGGGGACGACGGTCAGAAGCGCCACGTCGTTGGTGATGAACATAGAAAGAAGGCCCGTCAACAGGACCATGGCAAAGGCGAGCTTTTTTGGCGTTTTGAAGACGCTTAAAAGCCACTGCGCCAGGGACCGGAGCAGGTGACAGTCCTCGAAGGCGCCGCAGACAAGCATTTGAGCCAGAAGAACGGCGATGACGTTCCATTTGATGGACGACACGCTGGGTCTCGATATGAGAGATAAGGCAATGGTGGCAGCGAGCGTGATCAGGAAGAACGGTTCGGCTTTCAGGCGAAGCGTTACCTTGCGCAGGGCGGCTTGTATCATGACGGCGGTCAGTCTCCCTAAAAAGAAATCGCCTATCACTATAGCACAGTCCTTTTAAAAAACAACATATTTTGACATGATTCAGCAGAAAATATCAACAAAAGACTCACAAGCATGTATAA
>CAZJCH010000005.1:4123-9444 GCA_964544005.1 uncultured Papillibacter sp. | reverse complement strand
GGGAGGGATTTACCTGAAAGGGACGATCGAACAATTTGAAGCCGGCGGGCGGCGCTGCTCCGTCTATCTGCCGGCGGCATACGGAGGCAGCGGGCGGTTTCCCGTCGTCTATATAAACGGTGTTGATGAGCTTCAGGGGATCATCGACGCCACAGAACCTTTTATCGGGAAGGAATGCACGCCTTTTATTATGCTGAATGTCGACACAGTCAGTTGGAACGACGACATGACGCCGTGGCCGGCGCAGCCCGTGACAAAAAAAGGCGCCGCCTTCGGGGGCCGCGCGGATAAATACCTCGATACACTGGTCAATGCGGTCAAGCCCGTTGCCGACGCGCGTTTCAGCACGAAGCCGGAGCCGGAGAACACGGCACTCGCAGGCTATTCTCTGGGTGGCCTGACCGCCTTGTATGCCTTATATACGCAAACGGTGTTTGGCAAGCTCGGCAGTCTCTCGGGCTCGCTCTGGTTTAACGGCTGGCTGGGCTATATGGAGGCGCACCGGCCCAAAAATCCTGAGTCAAAGGTCTATATATCCCTCGGCACTAAGGAGAAGGAGAGCAAGAACGCGACGATAGCCGCGGTCGGACACTGCACGCAAAAAACGGCGGAGATATTAAGAGAGCAGCTTGAATGTGAGGCCAATCTCACATTCGAATGGAACGACGGCGGACACTTTTACGAAATCCCGCAGAGATTCCGCCGCGCGCTTTTATGGCTGATGTGCCAAACAGACTGACATACTAAGGCAGCGCTTGACGCGGAAAAAGTAAAACCGCCGGTTACCGGCGGCTCTTTTATGTCTACAACGGGATATGGACCTTTTTTTCATCGTTCTCGATGGAGTATTTGTCCTCGCGGAACAGGGCGACACATGCGGACACAACGTGTTCGTTGTATAAAATACCCGCGTTCTGTTCGATTTCTCTGAGTGCTGTATCGAGTCCCAGAGCCGGCCTGTACGGGCGGTGGGACACCATGGCTTCGACGACGTCGGCGACGATGAGGATTTTCGCTTCTTTTATGATTCCGGCATCCTTGATACCCAATGGATAGCCGCTGCCGTCGACACGTTCGTGGTGCTGATAAATGGCTTGCCCCACGATTTCGGGCAGATTTGCATTTGAGATCATCTCAAAGCCTTTATAGGCGTGCAGCTTGATTATTTCCATTTCCAGCGGCGACAGTCTCCCCGGCTTGGACAGGATCTCGGACGGAACGCCGATCTTGCCGATGTCGTGTATATAGCCGATCGTCCGCACAAGGTCGATGGTTTCGCGGGGTAGCCGCATTTTTCCGGCGATGGCAGCCGAGAGATTTCCGACCCTCAGCTGGTGGCCCGCCGTATATGGGTCGCGCGACTCGACGACAGACGTTAAAAGATAGATAATACCCTGCATCACGTTCTGCAGTGATTTTGTGCGGAGTGCGACGAGTTCCTCCAACTGCCTCTGGTAAAACCTGTTTTCCTCTTCCAGCGCCGTCTTTTCATCGTTCAGTCTTTTAACATTGACGGCATTCCTGACCGTTTTCAGGAGAAGCTCCTTATTGATGGGCTTTGTCAGATAGTCGTTGGCGCCGTTTTGAACAGCACGGATTGCCGTGTCCACGGACGGCTCGCCCGTCATGATAATAACCTGAAGCGCCCCGGATTTCTTTCGGATGGCGGACAACAGGTCCATACCGGATATGCGGGGCATGATGATATCGGTGATGACGGCATCGTAGCTTTTCTCGTCGATCATGCTGCAGGCGATAACGGCGTCGGAAGCGGAATCCGCCGTGAAGCCTTCATTTTTCAGAAATTCGCACAAGGTGACGCGGATGCTTTTTTCATCGTCGACAACAAGAATCCTGCCCATTTCTCCACCCCTGCCTTTCGTCTTGTTCAGATCGACCAACCGTTATCGACGGGAAGGTCGATGATAAAAACTGTGAATTGTCCGACCTCGGATTCAAACGTCATTTTGCCGTGGTGCTCGCTGACAATACCATAGCTGATGGATAGCCCAAGGCCTGTACCTATCTCCTTCGGCTTTGTTGAAAAGAACGGCTCGAAGATACGCTCTCCCAGCTCCTGCCGGATACCGATGCCGTTATCACGAACTGTCAGGCGGAGCCACCGGCGGCCCTCGCTCTGATATTCATGGCACCGGAGCCGGATGATTTTGTTTTCATCATAGTCCGGGTATTTTTCGTTGAGGGCGTCTCTGGCGTTCGTCAGGAGGTTCATGATGACCTGCTGGATCTGCTGGCTCCGGCACTTTATATCCGGAAGCTGCTCGTCAAGACAGATATCCAGATTGATCTGATCCTTTTTGATGATTGTATTGACGAGCGATATCGTCTGATTGATGATATCGTAGATGCTGGCGTTGCTGTGGGACTGCTTTTCCTGGCGTGAAAACTGGAGGAGGTTTTTGACGATCATCGAGATTCTTTCGGTTTCGTGGATAATCTCGCGTGCGTACGTTAAGCCTTTTGCGTCTTTATCGGAAACATCCAAAATGAGCTGCGCGTAATTCATGATGCCGTTTATGGGGTTGTTGATCTCATGGGCGACGCCGCCGGCCAGCGTGCCGATCGCTTCGAGCTTCTGCTGCTGGCGGAGCTGTGCCGCAAGCTCCTGCTCCTTTTGCATGTGAAGCTTTCTTTCCGTGATATCTCTGGCAAAGACAAGCTCTCCGTCCTTGCCGTTAAAACGGATTGGTACGACTGTAACATCAACATAAACGATCTTTTGATCCAGTCGAATATATGCGCGTTCTACCGTTGTAGGTGATAATCTTCCGGCCCAGAACTCGGTCATGTATTTCCAGAGTTCCTTGTGGTAGTCGGGGTGGATGATGCTCAGCGGGTGCTTTCCGAGCAGCTCATCCAAGCTTTCGGCACCGAGCAGTTTGAGTCCGGCTGGATTGACAAAAGTGAATTCTCGTTCTTTTAATCCGGCTCGATTGACAGCAGCGAATTCTTTTTCGATGAAAACAAAGATTGCATCCGGCGCATTGTTGACAAGTGTGCGGAAGCGCTCCTCGCTTTCCTGCAGGGCCTTAAGGACCGCGGCTCTGTCGGAGATGTCATGGACGATCGAATAAAGGAGCCCGCGCCCATTCATCTCGATCGGTCCGGAATACACCTCCACATCGATAGTGTCACCGAACGCGCGGTTGTGCTTGAACTGAAAATAGTTCTGAGTTTTCCCTACCGATCTTTTCATTGCATCCTCAAGCTCGCCGGGGGGGAGTGTGTTGATCCGGGAAATATTCATTTTTTTGAGCTCGGGCAGAGGCCAACCGTAAAAGGAGACGGCAGCAGGATTGGCATCGATGATTTGCCCGTTTTCGGGATCGACGAGAAGCATCACTGCGAGGTTATGGTAAAAGAGGCTTTTATATCTGGTGTCGGCTTCGGCGGCGCGCGTTATCGCTTCCTTATACTCGCTTTGACGCAGAAGCAGCAGCGCCAGCACAACGACACCGGCGGGATATATCAGCATGACCGGAAGACTGATGCTGCTCAGTGTATGAACGGCGTCGGCCCAAGGCAGCAGGAGCATGCAGGCCAGCATGCCGGTATGGACGGAGATGCCGAAAGCGTATATTTTGAGTGGCCGGAACCTCGTCCTTTCAAGCGATATAAAACGCCTGAATAACAGGCCCAGGGCAAACGATACGACGGTGACGGCGCAGCCGGAGGCAACGCCTATGCCGCCGATTAAAATCCTGTATATGATTGTCATGGCTGCCGCGATCGAAGCGGGTGCCGGTCCGAACACCAACGTTGTGACGCAGATGAGAATCGATCGCGTATCAAAAAACAGACCCGACGAGAGGTGGAAAGGAAAGGACATGATTGCGATCCCGATGACACCGATTAATGCACCATTGAACATGCCGACGAATTTTTTCAGGCGATGGCGGAAGATGTTGCTGATTTCGTAGACGACGCTGAGCGCCAGCAATAAAGCAGCGTTGTTGATCATCGCCAGTGTGATGGTGCCGCTCATAACTGCGTCCTTTCCCGGTTTCGAATTCGTTGCGTTGTTCGTTAAAAAACTGTGATGCGGCCGAATGCTGCAATTGTACATTTACAGCATATTACAGCGGATGTGATTATTCAATGCGGCGGGGTTAGCACCGTAATATATGTCGGAATATATCGGTTTTTGCGTAAAAAAAACGGCGCTCAGCGCCGTTGGTACTGGGAGCTGAAGCCTTAAGTTTGCTTTCTGCGCTGGTAATCCGACTCGTCCTTGATTTCGCGCCGCAGACCGTCCAGCGCGTCGGCCCTCCGTTCGTTTTTGGCGAGGAGCTCTTCTCTTGTCTTTTCGTTTGAGGTCGCACGGATCGCCTCATTGGCCTTGCGGATATTTCGGAACGTCCCATCAATGCTTTCCTGGAGATGCTCCACGTTGTCATCCCTGTTGTCGGGATTTTTTTTCATGTTGTTAACTCCCTTCCAGTGAAATTTTACGTCATTAGTATTGGTTTTTTAACCGGCTTAATACAGCTGTCAGCGCGTCGATCTCTTCATATGTGTTATAAAGGGCAAAGGAGGCTCGGACGGCCTCCTCGCGGTTAAATCTCCTGAGAATCGGCTGCGCGCAATGATGTCCCGCGCGCACGGCAATGCCTTCGCGGTCCAGAAGGGCCGCAAGGGTGCCGCTGTCGATTTTTTCGTCATAAAAGGAGACAATGCCCGATTTGTTATCGGCACTGCCGATGACGTTGATCCCCGGCAGCTGTTTAATTGATGCCGTTGCGTACATGAGAAGCATACGCTCGTAACGGCTGACGGCATCAAGACCTATCTGAGAGATATAGTCAGCTGCGCGGCCAAGACCGACGGCGCCGGCGATATTGCCGGTGCCCGCCTCAAACTTGTGGGGCGGCGCCCTGAACCGGCTCTCCTCCGGCGTGACCTCCGATATCATGCTGCCGCCGCTCTGATACGGCGCCATCTCCTCCAGCAATGCCGCTTTTCCGTACAGGACGCCGATGCCGGTGGGCCCGAAAAGCTTGTGACCGGAGAAAACATAGAAATCGCAGTCAAGCGCCATGACGTCGACGGGCAGGTGCGCAACAGCCTGCGCGCCATCCAGAAGCACGACAGCCCCGGCACCGTGGGCGAATCGGATCAGCTCCGCTGCCGGCGTGATTGTTCCAAGCACGTTGGACACATGTGTGAAAGCGGCGATTTTCGTTCGGGGTGTCAGGAGCCGACGGTATGCTTTAAGGTTTATTTGCCCGCTGTCATCGACGGGAGCAAACCTCAGCTTCGCGCCTGTTTTTTTACACAGGAGCTGCCACGGCACGATATTG
>CAZJCH010000005.1:0-4113 GCA_964544005.1 uncultured Papillibacter sp. | reverse complement strand
CCTTTGCGACATGCAAAAGACCGTACGCCGCCGCAACGAGATTGATGCCTTCCGTCGCGCCCCGGACGAAAACGATCGTGTCGGCGTCGGGCGCGTTTAAAAACGCGGCGATTGTCCGGCGCGCGGCCTCGTAGGCGTCTGTCGTCCGGCGGGCGAGCGTGTGGGCTGCCCGGTGGACGTTGGAGTTTTCGTGCTCATAAAAGTATCTGAGCCTTTCAATGACGTGTTTCGGCTTCTGCGTCGTGGCGGCGTTGTCAAACCAGACGAGCTTTCTGCCGCAGACCGTTTCCTCAAGAATAGGGAAATCGGACCTGATTTTCCAAACGTCAAAGGGCGGGTATGGTTTGCAGGGCGCGCTAAAGCAGGGCGGGGCGCAGGCAGCCTTGCCTGTCAGAAACGGCGGCAGAGGGTCGAGACCGCCGTATACAGCCGGTAACAGGCGAGCATCGTCGAAACCGCGCGTCCCATCCAGCACAGCAGCCGTACGATCACAAAAGAGCTCAGGATAATAATGACAGGCTTCATCATAAATCAGCTTCCCTATATCCATATTATTTACAGTCATAGTATTTCCCGGTATCCACGTTTTCAAGGACGGCGATGGCGTCGTCCGTCAGAATCGCCGCCGAGCAGTAAATGGAAAGCAGGTAAAAGCCGACGCCCTTGTTGTCGATGCCCATAAAGCGCACGGACAGTCCCGTTGACTGCTCGCCGGGCAGCCCGGACTGATAAAGGCCGATGACGCCTTGTTTACATTCACCGCTCCGGATCAGCAGGATGTTCGTCTTGCCGCTGCCCTTCGGGCTTGTCCGGCCGTCCACAAGGAGCTTGTCGCTTGGGACGATGGGGATGCCCCGCCACGTCAGAAACGGCGAGCCGAACATATTAACGGCCACAGGCGGTACGCCGCGGCGCGTGCACTCGCGCCCGAAGGCAGCGATGGCCGTAGGATGCGCCAAGAAAAAGGACGGCTCCTTCCAGACCCTTGAGATCAGCTCGTCAAAGTCATCGGGCGTCGGTGAACCCGAGCGTGACTGGAGGCGCTGCGACGGCACGATGTTTTTTAAAAGCCCGTAATCGTCGCTGTTGATGATCAGATACTCCTGCTTTTCCTTGATGCTCTCCATCCCAAGCCGAATCTGCTCCTTGATCTGATCGTAAGGGACGCTGTAGAGGTCCGACACTCTTGTCCCGATTTTGACAATGGTGGAAACAGAAGTCAGGATATACTCGCGGGGGACCTGCTCGTAGTCGATGAAGCCTTCGGGAATGTCGTCGGTGTTCCGCTGCGCGCATAATACCTCCAGTAGCTTTTCGCAGTCCCTGACCTTGTTGTGGCGGAAGATGCCCGTATCGATCGCCTTGAGCTCCAGAAATCTTGAAAGCCAGCGCGGCGAAATCAATAAAAACTGAGGCGCTGTTTTCGTCACATCGGCCAGCTGATAGGCGCTGCGCGCCGACAGCGCGTCCGTGAAGTCGTTTTGTTCAGGCATGACATGCTCCTTTATTTGTGATGGATATCGTTATTTTCTGGAACGCACCGGATTTTATGCAAAATGGTCAGCAGTGACTGTTGTGATGCCGTAGGGGCGGACCTTGTGTCCGCCCTGCATCGTCACGCAGTGCAATCCCGTGGGAGGGCAGACAACGAGGTCTGCCCCTACGTCCGGAATTTCAAGTATTAAGAAAATATTCTCATGTCCTCTTGACAGTGAAACAATGTTATGTTACACTGTTGCGCAAGAGGTGAACAATATGGAAGAAGAAATGATATCAAAAAAAGATCTGCTTGAATTGACGGATATATCCTATGGACAGCTGTACCGATGGAAACGCAAGGGGCTTATTCCGGAGGACTGGTTTATCAAAAAAGCGTCGTTTACCGGACAGGAGACTTTTTTCCCGAAGCTGAAGGTTCTCTCACGCATCGAAAAGATCAAGAGCATGAAGGAAGACGTGTCGCTGGACGATTTGGCGGATGTCTTCACGCCGACGCTGAGTAATATGGCGTTAAATCCCATAGAAATCGTCGCGCGCGGCATCGCGACGCCGGAGGTCCTGAAGATCTATCAGGAGCTGAACAATACCGGGGATACGCTGGGCTTTCATGATTTGACGGCGCTCTCGCTCCTCAATAAGCTCATCGTCGCAGGTGACATCAGTCTGGACGAGGGGCGGACGCTGCTGGACGTGATGCAGGAGGCGTCGGGGACATTGGGACTGGAGACCTGCGAGGTATTCATGACCCGAAAGCTCGGCGTGATCTCGTGCTTTATCGTGAAGCCGCCCTGCAGTATCGTCATGGACAAAGGCGTTAAAATCATTACACGGCAGGTTATGACGGCGCTCATCGAAGAGCTCAAAATGAAACTGATATAGGAGACGAAAAATGGACGATTATAATCGCGGCGATATCAGAATTAACGGTTCCGGCAGCGCCGGCGGCGGAACCTACAACAGCGTCGTCATCAAGGGTTCGGGCAGAATCGGCGGTGACCTGAAGTGCGATGTTTTCCATATCGGCGGCACCGGCACAGTCGAGGGCAGCCTTGAGACGGCGGACGGCAAAATCAACGGCACCGGTACCATCGAAGGGGATCTGAAGGCCGACAAATTCAAAATAAACGGTTCCGGAAAAATCACAGGCTCCGTCTCCGGCGGAGATTTTACCGTCTCCGGTACGGGCAGTATCGGAAAAAATGTTGAAGTTCAGAACATAAAAATCGAAGGCTCCACGAAAATCGGGCTGGATTGCACCGCTGAGGTCTTCACATCGGATGGCGCGTTTGAAATCGGCGGCCTCCTGAATGCCGGCGAAGTCAATGTCAGGCTCCTCGGCTTTAAAAGCAAAGCGCGGGAGATCGGCGGAGAAAGAATCAGCGTTACTGTTGGGCCCGCCCACGGACTTGCCGTTATCAAGACAATCGTGACGATAGGGATCCTCCATCCCGTCCTGGAGGCGGAGATCATCGAGGGCGATGAAATCATGCTGGAGAACACAACGGCCAAGGTCGTCCGGGGAAACAACGTCATGATCGGCGCCGGCTGCGATATCGGCACCGTCGAGTACAAGAGTAACTACGTCAGAAACGGCGACGCCCGCGTCGGTACGGAGACGAAGGTATAAGAGCGCCGGAAGGCGGAGATGAGAATAACATAAACAGCCGGGGATTCAGCTAAACACTGAATCCCCGGCGGACTGCTTAATGGATATTTTCACTTCGTTTGATGAAATTCCGTAACGAGCTTTTCGAGCTCCTCGTCGGCAATGGTGGAGACGCGGCCGTGCTCGTACTGATGATCAACCCAATCCTTGATGTATTTGACGATATCGTCGCTTTTGCTAACCTTCATGCTCCTGTTTTCCTTCAGCCACATGGCGATGCCCGCGGCGCCTGAGGTGTTGCTGACGGCAACGGTGACGGGCCGGTTCAGGACCTTTTTTGTATCGAAAATATTATAAATCTCCTCGTCCTTTAAGAGGCCGTCGGCGTGGATACCCGCCCGTGTCAGGTTGAAGCTTTTGCCGACAAAAGGCGTCATCGGCGGGATATCATAATGGAGGACATGCCTGTAATAATCGGCGATCTCCGTGATGACGGTGGTATCAATGCCCTCGTTCGAGCCGCGCAGGGAAATATATTCAAAGATCATCGCCTCCAGCGGGACGTTGCCTGTGCGCTCACCGATGCCGAGAAGCGCGCAGTTGACGCCGCCTGCGCCATACAGCCACGCCGTCGCCGCGTTGGCGACACCCTTATAAAAGTCGTTGTGGCCGTGCCACTCGAGCCAGTTATCCGGCACCTCGGCGTAATGCCTGAGTCCGTAAATAATGCCCGGAACGCTTCTGGGCAGCGCGGCACCCGGATACGGCACACCGAGGCCGAGGGTGTCGCAGGCGCGGATTTTTATCGGTATCCCCGATTCTCTGGAAAGCCGCATCAGCTCCGTGGCGAAGGGGAGGACAAAGCCGTAGTAGTCCGCCCGCGTGATGTCCTCAAAATGGCAGCGCGGGATAATCCCCTCAGACAGCGCGTCCTTCAGGACCGACATATAGTGCGCCAGGCACTGGGAGCGGGTCATTTTCATCTTTTTGAAAATATGGTAATCCGA
>CAZJCH010000004.1:17753-22073 GCA_964544005.1 uncultured Papillibacter sp. | reverse complement strand
CTTAAGGCACAGGCCATTATGACGCCCTTACAGGGCGTGAGCAGGCCACCGGCTATGCCGGTGGTCCTGACTGAACGCGCGGCGCCAAGCGGCGTAAGCCGTTATTCAGACAAGGGAAGACGCGGCTTGATCAAGGCTGAGGCGGGTCGGTTTCGCAGGATCCCGTCATTTAGGAGAGGTAGTAAATGGCAGATAAACGAGACTATTACGAGGTGCTTGGGCTTAAAAAGGGCGCAGGCGAGGACGAAGTCAAGAAGGCGTTCAGGCAGCTGGCGAAAAAATACCATCCGGACCTGAATCCGGGAGATAAGAGCGCCGAGACGCGCTTCAAGGAAGTCAATGAGGCGTACGAGGTCTTGTCCGACGCCGATAAAAAAGCAAAGTACGACCAGTTTGGCCATGCCGGCGTCGACCCGAATTTCGGTGCGGGCGGCGGGTTCGGCGGATTCGGCGGGTTCGGCGGCATCGATTTCGATCTGGGCGACATATTTGGTTCGATCTTCGGGGGAGGGAGCTCCGGCACCCGCAGCAGGAACGCGCCGCGCAAGGGCGAGCGGATTCACGCCGAGGTGGGAATCACATTTGAAGAGAGCGCTTTCGGCGTAGAAAAGGAGGTCGCCGTCTCACGCATTGAGACGTGCGACGCCTGTGCCGGCTCCGGCTGCAAGGAGGGTACGACGGCGGAGCGCTGCGCGCACTGCCATGGGACTGGAAGCGTCACGACCCAGAACCGCACGCCTTTCGGCATCATGCAGTCGACATCCGAATGCCCCAAGTGCGAGGGCAAAGGAAAGATCATACATCAGCCCTGCCAGAAATGCCGGGGCGCCGGGCTCGTCCGGCGGAACAAAAGCATAAAGGTCTCCGTGCCGGCCGGCATCGACGACGGGCAGACCATTTCGCTGCGCGGGCAGGGCAGCGCCGGGTTAAACGGCGGCGAGCCGGGCGACCTGTATATCACCGTAAATGTGACGCGCCACCCCCTGTTTACCCGTGAGGGCAACGCCGTTTTGTACGATATGCCGGTTTCCATCGTGCAGGCCGCCCTGGGTGCCGAGGTCGAGGTGCCGACACTGGACGGCAAGGTCAAATACAGCATACCCGAGGGCACCCAGACGGGCACCGTCTTCCGCCTGCGCGGCAAGGGCATTACCAACCTCCGGGGCGGGGGCCGCGGCGACCAGTTCGTCACCGTCAAGGTCGAGATTCCGACGGGGCTTAATAACGAGCAAAAGGATCTCCTGCGCAAGTTTGCCGACACCATGGGCGGCAGCACGGCGGGGGTTAAAAAAAAGAAAAAAATATTGTAAATAAGTACCGCGCCCCGGTTTTCTTGTAACCCGGAGCGCGGCGTTTTGAATCTCGATGTGACGTTATCTTTTACTTAATGCCGTCCCCGATGCGTATCAGCTCCTCACCGTCCAGTACGGCGACCAGATTAAAGACAATGCCCTGCTCCTCCCAGATGAGCATACTTGCGTTGCCTTCCTCCCGGGCTTGGAACAAGTGGCCCTCGCTACCGGAGACAGTCACTCTGGAATAATCCGTGTGCTCGTTGTCTACCGCGGTTGTGCCGTTACCGGCCGGTTCCTGCATGAAGATGATCTGGTCCCCCGCTTCATTTTCGTATGCGATCATCGTGAAGCTTTCGCCGGGCCGGAATTCCTTTTCAGTATACCCATCCGGCAGATATGTCGGCCGATAGATATATTTACTGTCATAATCAGACGAGTACGCATACTGGATCTCCGTATATTTCTCGCGCCAGGTCAGCACCGCGTTGAAGGCGGCGATTTTCGCAAAGCCCTTTGTGAAACTCTTTGCTTTGATTTTTCGGTTACTGCTCCTGATGAGGCTGCCAATCCGCTTGTCAAGGGCAGGAGAAGGTTCGTTGGCTTTTAGTTCCACGCTTTGTGGCAGCGCGTCGATTTCTGCTGCATACGCGTCCATCACCGCGGCCTTCAGCAGGGCGTCAAACAGCAGGCCGCTTCTCTCGCAGGCTGTCAAGGTAAAACCTCCTCCTTTCTCAACTGGTCTTTTAGAGCGTTTCTCGCTCTGCTTAAGCGCATCCTGACGTTTTCCGGGCTGATGCCGAGGATCTTTGCAATTTCATCGTTGGTGTAATCCATCTCAAATTTAAGGTAGAGAATATCGGCGTAATTTTTGTGTAGCCCCGCAATCGCGTCTGCGATCTTTGAGCATGCCTCCCGGATCGTTATGTCCTCAAAGACGGGCTCGTCACTGTCCGAATAATCAGAATAATCCTCAAACGGGACGGTTTTGTCACGTTTTTGCTGCCGGAGCATATTGAGCGCCGTGTGTCTCGCTATAATAACAACGAAGCCCTTTGTTTTGTAACAGTCGTTCATATCGATTTTGTTAAGATTCTCGATGATCCGGATAAAGGCCTCCGAGACGGCGTCTTCGGCAAGGCCAGCGTCTCCCAGGATGCCCCGGGCTATGTAAAGCATCAGGCGGCCGTACGCACTGTACAGCTCGGCAGCCTTTTGCCGGGCGCTTTCATTTTCGATCATCATGATTACAGCCAGCAAAATCCCATCTCCTCCTCATGCGCAGTGACGTTTGCTGTATTATACCATAAGTTCAATGAAAATCCATAGGGGCGGCGAGAGTGTATGATCGCGGCTGAAATGACATGGAATTAAATTTATCCTGTACTTTTTACCTTTTTCTTGTTATCATAATGACGGATTTTGGTCACAAAAAAGACCTGATGAACGGCATGCGGAGGTAACTGAATTGTTTACATCGTTTTCACAATATCTGACGCTTGTTTTTCCGATCGTTACGATCTTTTGTCTTGCCCTGTTCTTCAGATATTACCTGAAGGTTACTCTGCCGCTTAAAGGAACGACCGAGTGGATCTCGAGAATTGTCAACAAGCCGAGATTTACGCTCCTGCACCGCCGGCACCCCATGGAACGGCGTGATCTTCTGCCGATCCTCATCATTACGCTTGTCTATGCCGCCGTGGCTTTTTTTAAGCTCGGAAATATGACGGCGCCTGAGAGCTTCTTTCGCTTTACCGACGAAGAAAATTCGGTCGTTATTACGCTGTCAGAGCCGACCGATATCGATTCGGTCATGTATTATACGGGCCTCTGGACAGGCTTTTACACGCTTGAGTTTTCCAGCGACGGTTCCAATTGGGTGGAGCAGTACCCCGCCGAAGGCAAGGACCACTCAATGAACCAGCCGCATTCCGATTTGTTTAAATGGCTGAAAGCGCACCTCAATGACGGCAATCTGCCGACCCAATATATCCGCATATCAACCGTCAAGACGCCATTGGAGCTTGGCGAGCTTGCGATTTACGCTAAAGGCGGCGGCCTTATCTCACCATACATGATATCGAGCAATGACGCGCCGCAGCTTTTCGACGAGCAGGACCAGGTTCCCGAGACGCCGACGTATATGACGAACATGTACTTTGACGAGATATACCACGGGCGGACGGCTTACGAGCATCTGAAAGACATAGTGCCGTATGAAACGACGCATCCGCCGCTTGGCAAGCTCATCATATCCGTCGGTATAGCCATCTTTGGCATGGTGCCCTTCGGCTGGCGCTTTATGGGCACGCTGTTCGGCGTCCTGATGCTGCCGATCCTCTATGTTTTTCTGAAAAACATGTTCGGGAAAACCCCCATCGCGGCCTGCGGTACGATCCTGTTCGGCTTCGACTTCATGCACTATGTCCAGACGCGCATCGCCACCATCGATACCTACGGCGTCTTTTTTATCCTGCTGTCTTACTTTTTCATGTACCGGTATATCACGCGGAACCCCGAGGAGCCGTTTAACAAGGGGTTGCCTTCCCTGGCCCTGTCCGGGCTGTTTTTCGGTATCGGCTGTGCCAGCAAATGGATCGTTATTTATGCCGGCTTCGGACTCCTGGCGCTCTATGTCATACGCCTCGTTTGGTGTTACAAATATTACAAAGACAATGAGCTGACGGGCTACGGAGGCTTTTTGGTTTCGACACTTCTGTGCACGTTTACCTTCTTTGTCATCGTTCCAATCGTCATCTACTGCCTGAGCTACATTCAGAACGGACGTGCAGCGGGCATGAGGATATCCGAGGGCATGCTCTGGGATCCCAGATATTATCAGATGATCTGGAACAACCAGACGTTCATGTTCGGTTACCACGCCAAGCTCGTGGCGACGCACTCTTACGGTTCCAACTGGTACCAGTGGATTGTGGACGGGCGCCCGATTCTGTACTACAGGGAGGTATCGGGCAGTCTTAAATCGTCCTTTGCCTCTTTCGGCAATCCCATCGTATGGTGGGGCGGC
>CAZJCH010000004.1:1813-17743 GCA_964544005.1 uncultured Papillibacter sp. | reverse complement strand
GGCTTCCTGGCGATAATTGCGATGGTATACAGAATGATTAAGTTCAGGGACAGCAAGGCGCTTTTTATCCTTATCGGCTATATGGCCCAGCTCGCGCCGTGGCTTTTTATAACCCGGGTCGTCTTTATCTATCACTATTTTCCGTGCGTCCTGTTCATGGCGATTGCGCTCAGTCATGTCCTCGATACGATTTGGGAGCGGGCCCAGGGGCGGTACAAGCTGGCCGTCTACGGTTTTACGGGTTCGGCTGTCCTGTTGTTCGGGGCATTTTTCCCAGTCCTTTCCGGCGTTCCCGTATCAAAATTTTACACAGATCATATTCTGCGCTGGATCCCGTTCTCGTGGACGTTTTAGAACGGACCTTTCGGCAGGATGAATGAAGCTTATAAAACCGGAGGTGAATTATATGATAGCTTTAGGATGCGATCACGGCGGCTTCGCGCTGATGCGTGAAATCATAAAATGTCTTGACGAGCGCGGGTTGGCTTATAAAAATTTCGGCACATTTTCGGAAGAAAGCTGCGATTATCCCGCCATCGCGGAGCCTGTTTCACGCGCCGTCGCTTCCGGAGAGTGCGAGAGCGGTATTTTGATCTGCGGCACAGGTATCGGTATGTCGATTGCCGCAAACAAAATCCCCGGGATCAGGGCAGCACTCTGCTCGGATACCTACTCGGCCGAGATGACGCGGCGTCACAACAACGCCAACATTCTTACCCTCGGGGCCCGGGTCATCGGGACGGGACTTGCCCTTCACATCCTCGACGCGTTTCTCAAAACACCGTTTGAGGGCGGACGCCATGCCCGGCGCGTTGAGATGCTGGGCGACCTGGATAAACGCAGGTAGCCGATGAAACGAAAATCTCCCAGAACATACAGAAGCCGGCGGCCGATCAAGGTCTTTATTACGATTCTTCTGTCCCTGATCATCGCTGCCATTATCATAACAGTGTCTCTTTTCTTTGGGCTTCGGCAGTATATTGTCTATGACGAGGACGGCAAGCTGCACCTTGAGATCCCGTGGCTGGAGGAAGAAAGGCCAGATTGAATCGAAAATAGTTACAAAATTGTATCCAATTTTAAAAACCCGTAACAATTACCTCTATAGCGGCGGAGCAAATTCCGCCGTTTTTTCCTGCCCGACGGTTTTTGCTGTTTTTTTCATCACATATCCTTCATAATTGTGGTGGATAAATAACATATTCAAGCTGGTTTCAGCACCCTAAGTGGG
Source organism: uncultured Papillibacter sp. (assembly GCA_964544005.1). GTDB lineage: Bacteria > Bacillota > Clostridia > Oscillospirales > Oscillospiraceae > Sporobacter. Next base: position 16,512 of record CAZJCH010000004.1, on the reverse strand, counting down.
GGACACGGCGCAGTGGAGAGGCTGCTGTAAGGCTTGGCGGTATTGTGCAAAATGTACACAAAATGCCCGCAGAATCGGAGATGATAGCGTATCGTTCGGCGCAATAACCAAACTTAAGGCAAAAATGTTTCATTCTAACATGAGCTGCTCTATAATATTCTAAAGAAAAATAACATACTGTAACTTGTTGTTACTATTGTGGGGTGATGATATGTCCGTAAAAATTCTGCACGCAGCCGATTTCCATCTGGATTCTCCCTTTGAAGCGCTTCCGGAGGAGCTGGCGGCCGTCCGGCGCCGCGAGCAGCGTGAGCTTCTCGAAAAAATAGCCGATATGGCGGAGAAGGAAAACGTACAGCTCGTTTTACTCTCCGGTGATTTGCTCGACAGCAGAACGTCGTATTACGAAACGCAGGATGTGCTTTACCAAGCATTTACCCGTATCAAGGCCGACATCTTCATATCACCCGGCAATCACGACTTCTACTCACCGAAATCGCCATACGCTTATATCAAGTTTCCCGATAATGTCCATGTGTTCACATCACCGCTTATCAGCTGCGTCACACTGGGACGATTAAACTGCCGAGTCTGGGGCGCGGGCTTCAACGACCAGTACAGCAGACCGCTCTTGAGCGGCTTTAAAACATCCGGTGCCGATATGATCGATATCATGGTCCTGCACGGCGACACGGGCGGCGATCAGTATAATCGCATACGCGAACCGGAAATCGCCGCATCGGGTCTTGATTATCTCGCGCTGGGTCACATCCATTCCTTCAGCGGCTTAATAACAGCCGGGCATACAACGTACGCCTATCCCGGATGCCCGGAGGGGCGCGGCTTTGACGAGACGGGGGATAAAGGCGTCATTGTCGGCAGCGTCTCAAAAACAGGATGCGACCTCCGTTTCACGCCGCTGGGCGGCAGAAAGTATAAAGCACTGACGGTCGATCTGACGGGTGCGGACGACGTGCTGTACGCCGTGACATCGTTACTCCCGTGGAATACGGAGCGGGACATTTACAGGATTATACTCAGCGGGACATTTGACGGTACCATCGATGTCAGGCACCTGGAGGAACGACTCTCCGGCCGCTTTTTCCATATGACGGTCCAGGATGCGACGCGGCCTCCCCGCGACATATGGGCTCAATCGGGCGACGACACGCTGCGCGGCATCTTTCTTCGCCGCCTGAAGGAAAAATACGACGCCGCCGGTGATAAAGACAGGGACATGATCACAAGCGCCGTTCGTTACGGGCTGTCCGCGCTGGACAACGCAGAGGAGCGCGGTCATGATTATTAGACGCTTATCTGCCTCATTCGGAAGGCTCAGCAATGAGACTCTTATTCTCCGTGAAGGCTTCAACATTATCGAAGCGCCCAACGAATCAGGAAAATCCACCTGGTGCGCTTTTATCAAAGCCATGCTGTACGGTATCCGCACATCAGACCGGGACCGGCTGGGTTACCTTTCCGATAAAACGCGGTTTCGCCCCTGGTGCGGTGCGCCGATGGAGGGCGCGATGGATATCGAAATGGACGGTGTCCTGCTGACGCTGGAGCGGAAGTCGGACGGGAAGCTCCCGATGCGGGATTTTTCGGCAGTACATACGGGAACGGCCGCGCCGTATGACGGCCTGTATCCGGAGACGGCGGGAGAAACGCTCCTTGGCATCAGTGAGGCCGTGTTCGAGCGCAGCGCGTATATCTCCCAGGCAGGTATCAAGGTCAGCCAGACGCCGGAGCTTGAAAAACGCATTTCCTCCCTTGTGACGACGGGCGACGAAGCCTCGTCCTATACAGAATCCGACGAACGGCTGCGCCTGTGGCTCCGACGGCGCCGCTTCAACAAATCGGGTACGATCCCGGCACTGGAGGAAAAGCTGGCTGCGATCAACCATAAGCTCGTCCATATCGAGTCGGCGCTTGATGAAACGGCATCCATGCGGCTCGAGGCGGAACGCCTGAAAAAACGCCAGGCAGAGGTGAACGGGGAAACCGCCGCCTGGAACAGGTATGATGCGTACCTGTCAATACTGCAGGCGCAGGATAACCTTGAGCGCGCCAAGGCCGCGCATGCCGAAATTTACCGCGAGCTGGGGAAGAACGGTTACGTGCAGACAGAGGCTGATATATCATCAATCCGGAGCGACCTGAAGGCGCTGGAGCCGCTTAAGACAATGCTCTCAGCCGAGCAGAAGCGATTAAAGGATGCCGAGGCGCAGCGTGAAAAAATACTCGGCGTTAAAAAGGGTTCGGCATTTGACAGTGCCGACGCTGCGCTTGCCGTTTCGAAGGCCGTATCACTTGAAGGTGAAACCAAAAAAACATCACTCCGCAGCGTGGGCGGCTTTATTTGGATCATTGCTGCGATCATTACAGCGCTTGTTTCCGTATTCGCCGTCATGATCGTGCCGAAGCTGACGGCCGTCCAGCCGGCGGCGGCAGCAGTATCTGTTTTCTGCCTTGTCAACTTCATATGGCGCATCATAAAGCACCGCGTTTACATGAAGGAGCTGTCGGAGCACCTGGCACGGTTTAATGCCGATTCTGTGACCACGTTGGAGGACATGTACAAGGGTGACATCAGGCTGGCCGGCGAGCTGGCGGAGGCTGAACGGGAAGTCAAGGCTACACAGAGATCTGTCGCTTCGGCGTCTTCCATGTGCGAGACCGTTTTAGAAAATCTCCGGGGAAAGCTGAAGGCCATATCGCATGACGCCGACCTGGAAAGCATTGAAGCTGAACTCAGCCGCAACGAAGCAACCCTTAGAAAGCTGTCCGACGCCAAGGCGAAGATTCAGGCTGCCGAGACTTATCTGAACACGCTGAAGGAATCAGATGCGGCAAGCGGCGGGAATGATACCGGGATACCCGAGCCCCTGAGGGGAAAGCAGGAGATCAACGCGGAGCTGGCAATGATCACATCGCGTCTTGAGGACCTTACAAACCGTTACAATATGGCACTGGGGGAGATCCGCGCCATTGGCGACCCAGTCATACTGGGCAGCGAGAAAAAAACGGCTGAGGAGGAGTTTCATACGCAGAAGGCACAGTATGACGCGCTGTCACTCGCCGTCGAGACGCTCAAAGAGGCCAATAACGAATTGCAGTCGCGGTTTTCGCCGCTTCTGAGCGAGACCGCGGGCTGTATCATCAGCCGGCTGACGGGCGGGCGGTACGAGAAGCTCGCTTTCGACAAGACGCTTGACGCTAATGCCAAAACGTCGGATGAAACGGTGAGCCGCAATATTCTGTCGTTGAGCGCCGGCACAGCCGATCAGATTTATCTTGCGCTCCGGCTGGCCGTGTGCGCACTCATCCTACCGGAGGAAAACCCCTGCCCGCTGATACTTGACGACGCGCTGACGAACTTTGACGATACCCGTGCCCATCTGGCGCTGGATTATCTGAGGGAGCTGGCACAGGAGCGGCAAATCCTGCTTTTTACCTGCCATAAAAGAGAGACCGCTTATTTTGACGGCACAGGCGATGCCAATATTGTCAGGCTCAGATGACCAATGCGCTATTTGTAAAGGCATAACCGGGATGTCGGGCTTACTCGAAATCTGAAAATCCCGTGTGCATATATTGTAAACCGTGCCTTCCAGGCCCATTCGCTCATGGCACGGGTACCGGACACAACCTGCAGATATCACAGGAACATCCGGTTAAGATGAAAGGAAAGATTTGATATTATGAAAAAGAGTCTACTCCTGTCAGGAATTGTTGTGATCCTGCTTATATCGGCAAGCCCAATTGCCGGGGCGGTCGACAACAGCCTTGACACCCCGCCGAAAGAGGTTTCGATCTGTATCGACGGGCAGCCGGCAGACCAGAGCATCCCATTACTCCTGCTCGACTCAACAACGTATGTCTCCATTTGCGAGTTTTCATTGGCAATGGGCGCTGAGAGCGCCACAACAGAAAACGGCACTGTGACGGTTGCCGCACCCGGCCTCGACATTCAGGCTGCCGCCGGAGAAATAATCCTGGTGGCGAACGGCAGATGCCTGTTTGTCCCGAACGGCTGTATTCTTATAGGCGACAGCGTCATGGCGCCGGTCCGGGTCTTGTGCAAAGCATTCGACGCAGGCGTTGAGTGGGACGGTGCGACATACAGCGTCAATATCACGAAGGGCTCGGGTGCGATCATACCGGGCAGCGTCTTTTATGACGAGACCGACCTCTACTGGATGTCTCGCATCATCAACGCCGAAGCGTGCGGAGAGAGCCTTGCCGGAAAAATTGCCGTAGGCGGCGTCGTCATGAACAGGATCAAATCACCGGAATTTCCCGATACAGTTTACAGCGTCGTCTTTGACAGGCGATACGGCATCCAGTTCACGCCCGCGTATACCGGCGCAATCTATTACACGCCTTCGGAAGAATGCGTCATTGCTGCGAAAGTAGCCCTTGACGGCGGCAATACGGCGGGCGACAGCCTCTACTTCGCCTCGACGACACGCTGCTGGGCCGGCAGGAACAGGCCTTACACGATGAAGATCGGAAACCATAATTTCTACGGGTGAGGTTTCCTCTGAGAAAGAAAAAAACGGGATAAAGCCGAGTATATAAAAATCAAGAAATTAGAAAGATTCTTCACGTCAACCTGACGGTACGGCACCGTCATGAGTTGGAGTGAAGAATCTTTTTTAGTATGTATCAGTTGCCGTTCAGGTAATTCAGTGCGCGTTGCAGAGGGTCGCCGCTCAAGGGGACCGGCAGATCGGGTAAAAGTATGTTCTGATCGGCCTCCGTATCGGGTCGGATGAACCTTTTGTAGGAGACGCTTATCGACAGATGGCTGTTGTCAAGCTGAAAGCTTAATATGTCGCCGTAGCATGTCGGGCTGTTGGTGCTGGGCTGGCCGATGACTGTGCCGAGTTTACCGTCCTGCACAAATACTGCCAGCATCGTTGCCGAGCTGAACGTCTTATGGCTTGTCAGAACAGCAAGGTTTATTTTCGGATTCGGCTTGGCGGCACCGGCATTCGGCGCCTGTTCGCTAAAGCCGCTTGCTTTTGTTCCCCGCTGTTCTTTTGACAGGGTTGAGTACCGGATATATGTACCATAATGCGGAACCTTCATGCCCAGCGCCTCCAGCAGCTGCGTGCAGGCCGACGAGTCGCCGCCGGGATTGTTCCTGACGTCGATGATGACCTTTGTGACGCCGGATTTCAAAGCAGCCTTCAGCTCCGAAACGGTTTCATTGACCTCGGGGCCGGGCGTACAGGAATTGAACTCAATATAGAAAACATCGCCGATCATTCTGCTGCTTATTATTGATGTGGCGTCATAATAAAAGTAAGGCGTTTTCTTAGTGAACCGGACAGCCGATTCTATTGCCGAACGCCCGTCCTCAACCGTCAGCGTCACCTTGTTTGAGTCGCAGACAACCCTGGCAAAGCTCAGAATATCCTTGTTCATCGACCATACCGTGTTATTCTGATCGGCCGCGGCCTCGTTCTCAGCGGCGAAATACCTGCCGATCGTCTGAAAGACGAGCCCGACCGGTATGCCGCCCAGCTTCATCACCCGCTGATTTGTCAGCCTGCCGTTTTCATCCAGAAGATACAGGCTGTCGCCCTCCGCCTGCCACGCGACATCAAGATACATGCTTGAGCCCGTGAGCCGGACGGAGGTATGTCCGTCCTTAAGGGACGACAAATACGCCCGAATAAGCCAGGACAAATCCAGGACCGTCATCTCGTCCGATGCTTGGGACAGGAAGGCATCCTTCGCTTCATTATAGCCCGGCGGAATGTCGTTAAGAGAAAAAGCGGGGTGTGTCGCTTCGATGACGGAGACGAGCTGAAGGGCGTCGGCCTGCACCTCGTCTTTTGAGAGTATTTGTTCCGGTACCGCGGGGATGGGAGGGCTGGCGGAGGACTGCTCCGCTCTAATATCGCAGGAGGTAAGAAGGAACACGCTCAGGATAATAACAGCTGCTTTTGCTGCAATACGTTTCATGTCAAGTTCCTCGGTTATCCTCGTTTACCAGTATGGCGTTTAAGAGCTGCTTGAACCTGTTACCCGACCGTGACATTGATCGATATCAGGTTGATCGCCGCGTGCAGGACGATGGGGGACCAGATGGTGCCGCTCTTTTCATAACACCAGCAGAGCGCGACGGAGGCGGGGATGTATTGGAGGAGGTAGAATAGGACTGTCCAGTCAAAGCCTGTTAAAGCATACTGCCAGAGATGATAGACGGCAAAAGCGGCCGCCGTGACCCCGTAAGCAAGCAGGCGGTTTTTGCCGCGAACCGAGCCGAACAGCACGCCGCGAAAAAGCGTCTCTTCCACGATGGGGACGAGAAGGACAGCGATGAAGGTCATAACGTTCGTGTCAAGCTTCGTCTGGCGGATGATCTCCTCCGTATTCGGGTTAATCGCGTCTCCGGCTATGAAAATGAGCGCGACGGACACAAGGGTAATGAAGACATAATTCAACAGGTAAGCCAGAACGACGGACCGCAGCGCGCTGAGCGGATTGTCCAGAAGGTCTGAAAATGAGGTTTTCAGATACCGGAAAAGAAAGATCAGGATAAAAACGAAGCTGATGACGTAGTAAACGAGGTGGATATACGGGCTGTCCAGTACGACGTTCATATGGTACAGGACATTTTTATAAAAAAACGGGAGGAATAAGGGCAAAAGGAATATATGGACAGGGAGATAGACGGCACCGAGTATCCGCTCCGATTTCGACATGGGAGATTTGAAATTGCTTTTCATTTATCATCCTTTAGGCTGTGGGAGCCCTTATAGTTTCTTTTTCAAGTCGAAAAGGAGGTTTAACGCCTCAAGGGGCGTCAGCGTGTTCAGATCGGTTTGTCGAAGCCTTTCCGCGATCTCGCCGGAGCTCATGTCAAGGAGCGATATCTGATCGTCCGGCGCGGGCGCGTCATGCGCTCTGGAAGCGTCGTGCACTTTGGAAGCGGCACGGCCTTGCTCCAGCGCTGACAGGACTGTTTTTGCACGCTTGATGACACTGTCTGGAATGCCGGCCAGGCTTGCGACCTCAATGCCATAACTGTCGTCGGCGCCGCCGGGGACGATTTTCCGGAGGAAGATGATATCCCCGCCGCGCTTCTTTGCGGAAATATTGTAGTTTTTAATGCCCGGCGTCTCGTTTTCAAGCGCCGTCAGCTCGTGGTAATGGGTGGAGAACAGGGCCTTTGCGCCCAGCTTCCGCTTGTCCGCGCAGTATTCGAGAACGGCCCTGGCGATGGCCATGCCGTCGTAGGTTGACGTCCCACGGCCGATCTCATCCAAAATGAGAAGGCTTCTTGACGTGGCGTTTGATAAAATCTCGGCAACCTCCGTCATTTCCACCATGAAGGTCGATTTGCCGGCCGCAAGGTCGTCCGAGGCGCCAATGCGGGTGAAGACCCTGTCGACGATCCCGATGCGGGCCGAGCGGGCGGGTACAAACGAGCCCAGCTGGGCCATGAGGACAATGAGCGCCGTCTGGCGCATATAGGTCGATTTGCCGGCCATATTCGGGCCGGTGATGATGAGCGTTCGCGCGCTATCCATATCCATCAGCGTGTCGTTTGGCACGAAAAGCGCGTCCGTCTGCATTTTCTCAACCACGGGGTGGCGTCCGTCCCGGATATCGATAACGCCGGAGAGGTCAATTTCCGGCAGGCAGTAATTGTTTTTCGCCGCAGTTTCCGCCAGGGAGCAGAGCACGTCGAACGACGCAACGGAATAGGACGCGGCCTGGATGCGCCCGACCTCTTTTGCAATTTTTTCACGAAGCTCGGTGAAGAGGCTGTATTCAAGAGCGCACAGGCGGTCCTTCGCTGTTAATAGCGTCGACTCCAGCTCCTTGAGCTCTTGTGTGATAAAGCGTTCGCAGTTTGATAGCGTCTGCTTGCGGATATAGCTCTCTGGTACGTCCTCGGATGAGGAACGGGGAATTTCGATATAATATCCGAAAACCTTGTTGTAGCCGACCTTCAGCTTCTTGCCGGTCTGTTCGCGCTCCTTGGCCTCGATGGCGGCCATGGCGCCGGTGCTGTCCTTTAAAAGCCCGCGCAGATAATCGGCTTCCTCGTTAACGCCCGGTTTGATAAAACCGCCTTCACGCAAGGAAAACGGCGGGTCGTCCTCGATTGTTTTTTTGATAAGCGCTCCGATATCCCGGAGATCGTCGATCTTCTTGAGCTCTGTGAGAAGTGCTGATTTCATGGGCGCCAGGAGAGACAGTATGACAGGCAGCTGCATGACGGAATACTGGAGTGCCTTCAGGTCACGGCAGTTTGCGTTGCCAAAGACGATTTTGCCGATCAGCCGCTCCATATCGCCAATGTCGCGCATTTTAAGAAGGAGCTCACTGCGCGCGACAGTCTCTGTATAGAGCTCATTCACGGCGCTCTGCCGCCGTTTTATTTCAGCCGTCGCTATAAGCGGGCGCAGGACCCATGACCGGAGGAGCCGCCTGCCCATCGGCGTTTTCGTTTTATCGAGTACCCAGAGGAGGCTGCCCCGCTTTTCGCCCGTCCGCGACGATGCCGCAAGCTCCAGGCTTTTAAGCGTCTGGATATCGAGTTCCATGTGCCGGCCGCCCGAGTTGACGCGGAGATGACCGAGATGGGATAAATCTGTCTTCTGCGTATCGGAGAGATAGCCGAGAAGCGCGCCCACGGCGCATATGGCCCCCGGGCTGTTCCCGATACCCAGCTCATCCGGGGTTCCGACATGAAATTGCTCGGTGAGACGCATGGACGCCTGCATAAAATCAAAACGGGCGTCATCCTTTTCAAGAAGGCAGCCCAGGTTCTCTGACAAAAGGCAGGTAATGTCTTTGCAATCCTGCGCCCCCGCGTTTAAAACGGCCTCCGCAGGCCCATAGGAAGCGAGTTCATTTAAAAGATGCCCGACGTCTCCGCCTGAAAAATAAGAAACACAGATTTCGCCCGTCGACAGATCCGCGAAACAGGCCGCATTATCCGCCGCGCTCACATATAATGCGCAGAGGTAGTTTGATATTCCCTCGTCAAGCATCGACGTTTCGATGAGCGTGCCGGGCGTGATGACGCGCACAATATCCCTGTCGACAAGCCCCTTGGCCGTCGCCGGGTCTTCCAACTGCTCGCAGATGGCGATCTTATACCCCTTGGCGATAAGCCGCCCGATATAGGCCTCCGCCGAATGATACGGTACGCCGCACATCGGGATTCTGTCATCGGGGTCTTCGGCCCGCCTGTCGCGCGTGGTCAGCGTCAGGTCGAGTTCCTTTGACGCTGTCACCGCATCGTCGCCGAACATCTCGTAAAAATCACCGAGCCGGAAGAAGAGGATGCTATCGGAATTGCGTTCTTTGATCTCAAGATATTGCCGCATCATCGGCGTAGCTTCGGACATTTTTAATCCCCCGTCGGCTATTTTTGTTAATTTTTAGTATAACATAGACAGCAGAGCCGTTCAATAGAGCGCTTATGCATAAATTGAACATTTATCTATTGAGAAACGTGTCACTTTTTGATATAGTTAAAAGATATTAATAATGTAGTTATCGTTATTAGCGGAGTTAACTTATGAAGTTTGTTGATTGGGTCATAAAGGGATACGACAGAGCAGCGGCCGTGAATCTCAGCCGCAGCGGAATTAATCCGCTTGTCTCTGTTTTTCTGGCGTCCCGAGGCATAACGACGGTTGAAGCCGCAGAGCAATTTCTGAACGATGACCTTGGCCTCATAAGCGATCCCTTCCTCCTTAAAGATATGGATATTGCCGTAGAAAGGATCAACCGCGCCATTGAAAATGGCGAACATATTGCTGTTTACGGGGATTACGACGTGGACGGCATGACGGCCAGCTGCCTGCTGGCGAGTTTTTTTCGGTCAAAAGGCATCGACGTTGAGATTTATATCCCCGGCCGCATGGAAGAGGGTTACGGCGTCAACAAGCCTGCCCTCGACACGCTCGTTTCCCGGGGCGTTTCCCTGGTCGTGACGGTCGACTGCGGCATCACGGCGCTCGCCGAGGTCGCTTATGCGAAAGAAATCGGTCTCGATGTCGTCATAACCGATCACCATGAGTGCAAGGAGGAGCTGCCGGGCGCTTTTGCCGTCATTGACCCAAAGCGGAAGGACTGCCCGTATCCCAACAAGTCCCTGGCCGGTGTGGGCGTTGCCTTCAAGCTCGTATGCGCTCTTGAAGGTTCTGAGGATATCGAGGGGCTGCTCTTGAAATACGGTGACTTTGTCGCCATCGGTACAATCGCCGATGTGATGCCCGTTATCGGAGAAAACCGCATCTTAATCCGCCGCGGCTTGATGGCGCTCAACATGAAAAGCCGGCCCGGCCTTAAGCGGCTGATGCGCGAGACATGCATTGAAAGGCGGGACATTAATACCGCGGCTATCGGATACGCCTTATCACCGCGGCTCAACGCCGCCGGGAGGATGGGACGCACCTCTCTCACCATCGATCTGCTCCTGACGGAATGCGAGGAGGAGGCGGAACAGCTGACAATGGAACTGTGCGGCCTCAACAGTGAGCGGCGAAAGCTCGAATCTGTCATTTACGAAGAGGCATACGCGTCTTTATTGCATAGACCTCCGAGGGGGCCAATCGTTTTATGGAATAAGGGCTGGTACCAGGGTGTGATGGGCATTGTCGCTGCCAGGATCGCCGAACAGTTCTTATTTCCCGTAATCATGATCAGCATCGATGAGGACGGCTTCGGCCGGGGTTCCTGCCGGAGCTTCGGGACTTTCCGCATGTATACAGCGCTGGAGCGGTGGCCGCCGGGCTGACGATCGCTGAAGCAAATATCGAGGAATTCAGCAGGAGAATATTCGATTATTACCACGAGACGATCAAAATCCCTGCAGTACCGACGCTGCGGGTTGATTTTGAGGTCATAAAACCGGATCTCCTGACGCTCGAGAATGTCACAGCGCTCGAGAGGACAGAGCCCTTCGGCAATAGCCATCAGCCGCCTTTCCTGTGCATAACGGGCGCCGTTCTTAATTCGATCATCCCGGTTGCGGCCGGAAGGCATACGAAACTGCGCATATTAAAGTCTGGAAAATGCTTTGACTGCATCTGCTTTAACCGGCCGACGAATGAGTTTGGCGTGGCGGAAGGACAGCTTATTGACCTGGCGTTTGAGCCTGTTGTGAACGAATACCGCGGATGGCGCAATGTCCAGCTGCATGTGATCGATATTCGAGCGAATTCTTAAGGCGGTTGCGCATACGAATTAAATCCAGATGCGCATGTGGAGAAATCTTCATGGAAGAAGTTATGCAAAAATATGCCCGTTTTGAGGACATCATAAAAGATAACAATCCCGCTGCCGACCTTTCGCGCATACGGGCTGCTTTTGATTTTTCGTCGTCGGCGCACGCAAATCAGCGCCGAAAGGACGGGTCGCCTTTTGTCTCTCACCCGCTGGCCGCTGCGGAGATCGTGGCGGAGATGGGGCTTGACGAGGAGGCCATTATAGCCGCGCTGCTGCATGACTGTATTGAGGACACGGGCGCGACGCATGAGGAGATTGCCAAGCGCTTCGGCTCCAGTGTTGCCGAGATAGTCGAGGGCGTCACAAAACTGACTCGGGTCCAGTATACGAGCAAAGAAGAAGAGCAGATGGAGAATCTGCGAAAAATGCTTTTGGCGATGGCCAAGGATATCCGCGTCATCATCATTAAGATGGCGGACCGGCTGCACAATATGCGTACAATGGAATACCAGACGCCGGAAAAGCAGGCTGAAAAAGCGCTCGAAACGATGGAGATCTACGCGCCAATCGCCCACCGGCTCGGCATGCAGAAGATCAAGTGGGAACTCGAAGACAGGTCCATCTTTTACCTTGATCCAATCGGATACGCTGAAATCGAAGAAGGCCTCCGCCGGATCATAAGCACCAACGAGACGTTTATCGAAAGCATCCAGAAAAAAATATCGGAGCGCCTTGGTGAAAACGGCATCATCTGCGACGTCTACGGACGCGTCAAGCATATTTACAGCATTTACAGGAAAATGTTCACCCAGAACAAAACGCTGTCGGAGGTCCTTGACCTTTACGCCTTCCGCGTAATTGTAAGTGATATTGCCGACTGTTATAATGTCCTGGGGTATATCCATGAGATGTTCCGTCCGATCCCCGGCCATTTCAAGGATTATATCGGGACGCCGAAGCCGAATATGTACCAGAGCCTCCATACGACGGTCATCGGCAGCGACGGTATACCCTTCGAGGTTCAGATACGTACCTGGGATATGCACCACACGGCGGAATACGGCATCGCCGCCCACTGGAAATATAAGGAAGGCATCAGCGGACGAATCGCCGACGAGGAGAAATTCGCCTGGGTCCGGCGCCTTCTGGAGTCGCAGCAGGACAGCGATGCTCAGGATTTCTTCCAGGACCTGAAAATAGATATGTTCTCCGACGAGGTCTTCGTCTTCACGCCCCGCGGTGATGTGGTCAATCTGCCGGCCGGAGCCACGCCCATCGACTTTGCTTACAGCATCCATTCGGCTGTTGGCAACAGGATGACCGGCGCCATTGTCAACGGGCGCATTGTCCCGTTCAGCCATGTACTGTCAAACGGCGATATCGTCGAGGTCATAACATCGAACGCCTCGAAGGGCCCCAGCCGAGACTGGTTGAATATCGTCAAAAGCCCTGAGGCGCGCAACAAGATCCGCCAGTGGTTCAAGAAGGAAAAACGCGAGGAAAATATCGCCGCCGGAAAGCTTTCTTTCGATTCCGAGCTCCGGCGCGTCTTTCTGCAGATGTCGGATCTCACGCGCGAGGATATTCTGCCGCGTATCTTGAAAAAGCTCGCTTTCCCGTCACTGGAGGAGCTTTATGCCGCAATCGGGTACGGAGGGATGTCGGCCCAGAAGGCCGTCAACCGCATCCGCGACGAGCTCCGGATGTTTGATCGAACTAAAAAGAAAGATGAGACGGAAGTATTACCGTTTGAGGTTCGTCCCGATAAAAAGCTGAAACCCATACACGGTATTTTGGTGGAGGGTATCGACAACGTCCTCATAAAATTTGCCCGCTGCTGCACGCCGGTCCCCGGTGACGAGTCTATTGGCTTTATCACACGCGGCTTCGGCGTATCGGTCCACAGGAAGGATTGCAAAAACTATCAGAAATCCATCGAGGACAACGAGGAGGCCGGACGTTGGGTTCGCGTCGCCTGGGCAAATTCTGACACCGATGTGTATTCGACGGCACTCTACCTCACCATCCGGGAACGCGCCGGCATCGTCATGGATGTGGCCACAATCCTGAACGGCTTAAAAATCAAGATGACGTCGCTGTCCGCCAAGGATCTGGGTGCCGTGACAACCGTTTCAATCGTCATCGAGGTCAAGAACCGCGAAGAACTGACCACGGCCATCGCGCGGCTTTCAGGTGTGACGGGCGTGCTCGAGATTAAACGCGGCGACGGATAAATGCCAGCGAAAGGATTGATTTCATGCGCGCTGTTGTTACCCGCGTTTCGTCGGCTTGCGTCACAATAGACGGCGAAGTTACGGGCTGTATCAGGAAAGGCTTTCTTGTTCTGTTGGGCATCGCGCCTATGGACACACCTGAGACGGCAAGAAAACTGGCCGACAGGGTAACGGGCCTGCGTATATTTGAGGATGGAAATGGAAAAATGAACCTGAATCTGGCTTCAGTAAACGGAGGGCTTTTGGTAATATCCCAGTTTACACTGTACGCCGATTTAAAAAGCCGCCGCCCGGGTTTTACGGGCGCCGCCAAGCCCGATATCGCTTTGCCGCTTTATGAATTGTTCGTGGAAGAATGCCGTAAAGCCGGCTTTCACACGGAGACTGGTGTCTTCGGCGCAGACATGAAGGTGGCGTCCGTCAATGACGGGCCTGTCACAATCGCGCTGGATACAGAACAAATCTAGTTGAGGATATTTATGTAAGGAGTAACCGCTATGCTGATAAAGACGCTCGTTGTCGGACAAATCGAGACGAACTGTTATATTGTTACAGATGAGAAAACGCTCAAATGCGCCGTAATAGACCCCGGAGACGAGTCCAATACGATTCTTGAATATCTCGAATCAAACCGGCTTAAGGCTGAGGCCGTTTTTCTGACGCACGGGCATTTCGACCACCGCCTGGCCGCGTATACAGTCAGTGAGGAAACAGGCGCGCCTGTTTGGATACACAAAAAAGACGCCGTACCGGGCGAGGAGCGCGATCAATTTAAGCTGACAGCCAATGAAAGCGTCCGTTTTTATGCCGAGGGAGACAAGATCGATGTCGGCAGCTTGTCCTTTACGGTAATGGAAACGCCGGGGCATTCACCCGGCTCTGTGACGCTGCGATGCGAAAACGTGCTGTTTGCAGGAGACACCCTCTTCAGAAGCAGCGCGGGACGGACCGATCTGGGTGAGGGGAATATCCAGCTGCTGTTGCGTTCGCTAAACCGGCTGTCGCAGTTGGATGGGGATTTTGAGGTTTACCCCGGTCATATGGACGTGACGACGCTGGACCGTGAACGGCGGTTCAACGAATACCTGAGATACGCCGCTGAGGAATTCGGTTCTTTATGAGATTGACACTCAAAGGCCACGACTATAGATATGCCGTTGAGCAGATCATGCTGATGATGTACCCGGAGGAGCGGCCTGTCTATTCCGACAAAGCAGGTGCTGCGCTGTCAGCGGAGGTATCACTCCATTATGG
>CAZJCH010000004.1:0-1803 GCA_964544005.1 uncultured Papillibacter sp. | reverse complement strand
CATTCGCAACTGCGGTTACTCGGTTGATTACGTCCGGCGGAGTGTACAGGGGCTCTGCCAGGGTCGGAAAAGCAGCTCTGACCGGTAAGCTCACAACCGACAGGCTGCTCCAGAAAATCATCAAGCTCTCGTTTTATAAAGCGGCAGTATCGGCGGCCGGCGGGGGAGAGGGTGCCGGGAAAAAGCCCGTTTGGGGCGCACTGACCGGCATCCGTCCGGGGAAAATCGCCACAGGCCTGCTGGAGCGGGGTTTTCCAGATAAGAAAGCGCTCAAAACAATGACGAACGAATACTTTGTTTCACCCGAGCGCGGCGCTCTCTGCATCGATACTGCCAAGGCGGGCATCCTGACAAAGGACGCGCTGCACGAGAAGGATGCCGCACTTTACATCGGTATCCCGTTTTGTCCCACACGCTGTAATTACTGCAGCTTTGTGAGCCATAGTGTTGAAAAATCCATGAAACTCATCGTGCCGTTCCTGGATGCGCTTTTTTGCGAAATCGATGCGCTATCGGAAGTTGTGCGGGACATCGGCCTTAACATTATATCTGTCTATATCGGCGGAGGGACGCCGACAACGCTGACAGCAGCGCAGCTTGACAGCCTGATGCAAAGGCTTGCGTCTGCTTTTGATTTGGGAAATGTCAGGGAATACACTGTTGAGGCGGGACGTCCGGACACGATTACAGCAGATAAGCTGGACGCGTTGCGTAATAACGGTGCCGCGCGGATCAGCATCAATCCCCAGACAATGTCGGACGAGGTGCTCCGTGCCATCGGGCGCCGGCATACGGCGGAGGATGTTGTCAACGCCGTGCACCTCGCGCGTAAAGCGGGCTTTGGGTTTATTAATATGGACCTGATTGCCGGCCTGCCGTCCGATTCGGCACAGGGGTTTAAAAGAACACTGGAAGCGGTCTTGTCCTTTGAACCGGAGAATATTACCATCCATACACTTTCACTGAAAAAAGGTACAAGGATTACACTTGAAAACATAGCACTGCCAAACGCCGACACTGTCGCTGCCATGCTTGATGAAGCCGGAAGCCGGCTGCGCGGCAGCGGGTATGTCCCCTACTACCTTTACCGACAGAAATTCATGTCCGGTGGTTTTGAAAATGTCGGATGGTGCCGCTCCGGCTATATGAGTTTATACAATATCCTGATCATGGAGGAGCTGGCGACAATCCTGGCCCTCGGGGGCGGTGGCGTCACAAAGCTTGTCAACCCGAAAACAGGCCAGATAGAAAGGATATTTAACCCGAAATACCCATATGAATATATTGATAACATAGACCGGGTCGTTGAGAATAAAACCGGTATCAATCGTTTTTGGAGCCAAGTATGATATATGACCTCACAACGATCAACAAGCTGATCACGAAAGCACCGGGGGATTATGTCCGCGAGAGCGAAAAGTATTTCAACTCGCGTATACGCAAAGCAGCCGGCGAGGTGTTTAACCACATCGACCGGAGTCATATCGCGCTCTTATCCGGCCCATCGGGGTCCGGTAAGACAACGACAGCCAAAAAGCTGGCGGAAGAATTGAAAAGCCTTGGCCTCAGCTCAGAAATCATTTCGCTTGATCACTATTTTCAGACAGTCGATCCGCTGACCGCACCCAGGACACCGGCGGGCGAGATCGACTATGAGTCTCCGGCTTGCCTGGACATGCCGCTGCTTAATGAGCATTTTAAAATTTTGGCTAACGGCGGAGAGATCATGATACCGCATTTCAACTTTGCCCAGCAAGCCAGAATTGCCGATAGGGCGTCACCAATGCGTCTCGAGAAAAACGG
>CAZJCH010000003.1:0-23039 GCA_964544005.1 uncultured Papillibacter sp. | reverse complement strand
ATGGGGTATGTCCGTGGCGAAAACCTTGATTTTATCACCATAGGTATCCCGCAGCAAGGTGCTGATTTCTTTGGCGTAATTGGTGCGGTTATCTACCATCGTCAGCAGAATGCCATCGATTTTGAGCTTGGGATTGATCTGTCGACGCACCTTGTTGATCGTTTGCAGTAACTGCTCGAGGCCCTTGACCGGTAGATACTGTGCCTGTACAGGAATAAGCACACTGTCGGCGGCAGCCAGAGCATTAACAGTGAGCATACCCAGTGAAGGCATACAGTCAAGGAGGACATAGTCATACTCTCGCTTCACTTTGTCTAAGTATTGCTTCAAGACCTTCTCGCGGTTCATCGCGTTGACCAGAGATACCTCTACACCTGACAGCTCAATGTTGGCGGGCATAAGATTAACACCTTCATTGTGATGCAGAAGGCCATTGCTGGGATCAATGATTTGCTCGGTCAGAACCATACCCATCACCGTTGCTAGCGTCACGGTCAGGCGATCAGGCTGGGGGTTGCCTAGACTGATGGACAGCGATCCTTGCGGGTCGCTGTCCACTAAAAGCACCTTTTTCCCTTCCTGTGCAAGCCCGATGCCGAGGTTCGCACAGGTCGTTGTCTTGCCGACGCCACCTTTTTGATTGACGACGGCGATTACGATTGTTGCCATCTTAAACTCACCTCCATAATGGCAGAGGGCGTCCCAATAGTGGAACGCCCTCAAAGTACTGACTTATTTGATTGTTTTTATAGTTTACGCTACCTAGCTCACGTTGTTAGTGTTGTAAGAAACGAAGGTAGTTCTCGGAACTATACCCGTTCACTGCTATACTATTGTACGGTACTTAATGTGTGTCGTCTATAAAAGCCTTGCAAATACTGAAATTAGTGTATCGCCTTTTAATGTAAGTACTTATTCTGTTCAATATGTCGAACGCCGCCTGCTGAAAAGATTTAAACATTCTCTAAAGGCGGCATTACCATTGGATATAGTGACTAAATGCCCTTTATATGCACAAATTCGTCCGTCGACTTACGCGAAGAATGAAATTGATTACGATGATCATCTGGCATCGCATAGCCGATGGCAATGCCTAGGACAATATTTAAGTTTTCAGGGACCTCAAGTTTTTCGCGGATGAGTTCGGGATAAACCACCATCATAGCTGCCTGCATCGTATTCAAGCCAAAGTGCTGTGCTGATAACATTATACTCTGGGAAAAGAGGCCAAGATCGTAGAATGACCAGTCGGTCAGTTCTTTATGCAGGCAAAGGTAAATGACGGCGGGAGCGCCGAAACAGCTTAGATTATGTTCGATATTTTCTGTTCTTTTTTCTTTGTCATCTCTGGCTATGCCGAGATGCTCCAGATGAGCGGCGCCTGTTGATTCGAGGAATGTTTTATAGGGGGCCGGCCATGTTTTTACCATAGGAATATCGGGATGAACTTTAACTCCAGCCCGGGATTCCTCTAAAAAGCCTTCCCGGAGCGAATTTAACGTTTCGCCGGCAGCGACATAGACCTCCCAAGGCTGACTGTTAGCGTATGAAGGCGATTTGTTTGCATTCTCCAGAATCTTGAGGAGCAATTCCCTGTCAACTGGCTTTTGTAAAAAAGCGCGTGTACTATGCCTTGAATCCAATGCCTCAATAACATTCATTTCTCTTCCTCCTTCGTTTTCTGATTTTTAATGAAAACAGACTGATCCAATTGTGTCTGAGTTCATGTCAACCGTGTTATGAGTCGATCGTTGACAGCAGTGCCCGCTTCACAAGGGTTTTGGCGATCTGCACCTTATACTTTGTCGCTGTGAGGGGGAGCGCGTCGGCGACGGCGGCTTCTCCGGCGGCGGCGGCGAGGGTTTCGTCCAGCTTTTTGCCGGCGAGCACAGCCTCCGCTTTTTTAGCCCGGATCGGCGTCGGTGCGACGGCGTTCAGGCAGATGCGGGGAGAGCTGCCTGTCTGGATGGCCACGTTGACGACAGGGAAGTCGATGGACTTACGGAAGGCGAATTTCATAAAGACGCTTTTCGCATCGGCGGGGGGAGCGGGAATCTGGATTTCCGTCACGAGCTCATCCTTGTCAAGGATGGTCGTGCTGGAGACCTTCGCCGCAAAGAAGTCTTCCGCGTCAATCGTCCTGTGGTTCGTGACGATTTTTGCG
Organism: uncultured Papillibacter sp.; assembly: GCA_964544005.1. Lineage (GTDB taxonomy): Bacteria > Bacillota > Clostridia > Oscillospirales > Oscillospiraceae > Sporobacter. The sequence continues at coordinate 20,875 of CAZJCH010000003.1, read as the reverse complement.
CCCAGAGCGATGAGAGCAGGCGCGACGTCGGACGGGTGGACGGCGTGGCAGCCGCAGTTCATGCAGCGGAGCGTCTCATGGGCGGCTTCTTCCATGGAGGCAGATATGGAGTCCTCCACATCAATCCGGCGGTTTTCAATGCTGAGCTCCCGGAGCATGAGCGGCTCCCTGGCTTTGACACCCTCTGCGTCAAAGGACAGGGGGGCTTTATCTGCTATAACGGAGTCGTTTGGTACACCAAGGTAGGTATTCATGCCGATGGCGGCTTTGCGGCCGGCCGCGATGGCGGCAATGGCGAGGCCGGGCTTAACGGCGTCGCCGGCGCCGAAAATACCCTTTCTGGAGGTCATGGCCGTTTCCGCATCCACATCGAGATAGCCGCGGAAGAGCTGGATTTCGTACTTCTCGCCGAAATAGGAAAGATCGACCTTCTGACCGGTGGCCAGCATGACATTTTCGGCCTCGATGACCCTGATTTCGCATTCGTCGTATGCCGGGTTAAAACTGCCCTTGTCGTCAAAAACGCTTGTACAGCGCTTGATCTGCATGCCCTTGACGACACCGTTTTCCTCGACGACCTTTGATAAGCCCCAGCCGGGCATGATCACGACGCCCTCGGCTTCAGCCCGCTCAATTTCCTCGTCGCTGGCGGGCATGATATCCCGCGTCTCCAGGCAGGCCAGCGTGACATTTTTCGCGCCCAGGCGCTTGGCAGACAGGGCCACGTCCATGGCCACGTTGCCGCCGCCCATGACGAAAACATCCTGCCCGATCTTGCCGTTCATCCAATTTTTGATCTCCACCAGGAAGTCGAGGCCGAACACCGTCAGCTCCTCGCCGGAGATGCCCATGATGGGGCGCTTCCAGGTGCCGGTGGCATACAGAACGCTGTCATAGGTACGCTCCAGCTCTTCCGGCATAACGTCGGTGCCGATTTTCGTACCGGTCATGAATTCGACACCCATCTTCTTAAAGATATCGATGACACGTCGGACAAGGTCCTTCGGCAAGCGGTAGGCAGGAATGGCGTACATGAGCATGCCGCCGGCTTCTTCCTTCACGTCGTAAACCGTCACCTTGTTGCCCGCTTTGCGCAGGTAGTATGCGGCTGTCAGGCCGGCGGGGCCGGAGCCGACAATGGCGACCGATTTGCCGGTCTCCTTAGAGGGAGGAGCGTAAAACTTGTCGCTGTTTTCAAGGATATAGTCACCCAGCGTACGCTCCACGCAATTGATGGCAACGCTTTTATCGGTCTGATTGCGGTTGCAGCCCTTCTGGCACGGGTGGGCACAGACACGGCCGGTGATCATCGGCAGAGGGTGAACCCGCATGAAGATTCGGGCTGCCGCCTCCCAGTCGCCCGCGCGAACCTTATCCATATAGCCCGGGATGTCGGTGCCGGCAGGACATTCGCGCGTACAGGGCGTCGCGCAGATCTTCGCGCCGCCGAAGGCGGAGTGATAACGGTTGTCTCCCAGAATGGCGAAGCACTCCTCGCCGCCCTTCCGCAGACAGGGAAAACGGTTTTCGGGCTTGCGGAAGTACCAGCAGCGGGGGAGCTGGGCGATGGTGCCGCCGATGGTGCCCATATCGCGGATATGCGGTGTGGCGACAGCTTTGGCCGCCTGGGCCAGTGCCGTGTATTTACCCTGCACGATCCCGTTTTCAGCGATATCAGCCAAGCGTGTCGTCGCGCCGACTTTCAGCATGCCGTCCTCTTCCCTGATATAGTCGAGACCGGGGATGGACTTAATGTTGACGACTGTGGCCGGATAATCCGGCAGGATATTATCCTTCAGTGTGCCCAGCAGATCGGTGCCGCCGGCGTTGACGCAGCTGGTGCCGCTTTTTAGAACGGCAGCGGCCTCGTCAAGAGTTTTCGCATTAATATGTTTAAAAGGTCTCATTTCTTTTCACCTATGCCTTTCCCAGCGCTTTGAGGACTTTATCGGGCGTTGCCGGCGGGTCAACCCAGGCGCCGATCGCGTTATGGATCGCTGTGGTAACGAGGTGTGTGTTGGCCAGCGAGTGACTGATACCGCTGGCGCCATAGGCGCCATTTCCGGCGCGCGTCTCCAGTAACTCGTGTTCCACAGGAGGCACATCAAGCATCGTGGGCTTTTTATAGTCGATCATATTGCTGTTAAGCTTGACACCGGTTCTATCATCAAATATTAAATCTTCAAGGAGTTGACTGCCATAGCTGAAGTACATGACCTGGTCGATCTGGCTTTCCAGCGACGTCCAGCGGATAACCTTGCCGGGGTCTACAACGGTGCCAAAGTGAAGTATTTCGACATCTCCCGTCTCAGTATCTACTGCCACCTCACAAAAGACGGCGTTCATTGTATCCAGCATTTTTCCGCCCTCGCCGAGCAGCCAAACAGCTAGCGGTGGTCTGCCAGAATAAGTTGCGACGAGTTCTCTGTTGGTGGCTCGTACCAGAGGAACAGCCTTGTCAGGGTCAGCCTTGACAAAAATTCGACCGTCTGCGATGTCAAGGTCATCGGGCTTTAAGCCTTTAAACGGGCCAGGCTCGGGGATCGGCGGGTCATTGAGCGGAGCAACCATGAATTGGGGCCAGCTCTCCGCGTAGTCAACCGCTGCTTCGAGAATTTGTTTTTTCAGTAGGTTGGCACATTCTTTCATAGCCCAGGAGGATGCCGATGTGCCGTCAGAGCCGCCGCCGACGGGCGAAAATTTCGCCCGGAAGTCATAATCAATCTTAATGTCCGAGTATTCGAGCCCGAGTTCTTCCGCAACAACCATTGCATTGGCTTCAACCATATAAGCACCGAAAACCGGTCCTTGCGTTGGCATGTGTACCGAACCTTCCCGAAATTCCAGTTTGCAGGTATACCCTGAGACGGAATGCCGCGGGGACATCTGGAAACGGAAGCTGGCACCATGCATCCGTCCATCCGGAAGCTTTTTCGTACCGGACGGATGCCAGTCCCAGTTCATCAGCTTTTTACCGGCTTCGATGCACGCTTCGAAGCTAGGGACAGGGTTCATGTCATCCTTAGAGGCTGGGCCATGCAGGTTGAGCCTGGCGACATCGATCGGGTCCATACCGAGTTTTTCGGAAATCATGTAGAGCGCAACGGTGATTCCGTCCCAGTTGAAGGGAATATGTTGGCCGCTGACCCACATCATATTGCGGTTGGAATCGACAATTTCCATCCTCTGGGAAATGTTCTGGCACTTAATAATGTTATACGGCCCATGCTTCTGGTCACCTACATGGCCGAAGGAGGAGCTGCCCCAGATACCACCGTCTGCAACCGAGAAGTCATCGATGGCAGTGATGAGGCCCTCTTTTGTAAAACCAATCTTCAAATGCATGTAGCGCTGTTTCATCGTAACCGAGTCAAACGTTTCCTCACGTGTCATAACGCAGCGAACAGGTCGGCCTGTTCTCTTTGCGAGCAAGGGGGTTATCTCCTGCGCTCTCCGAAGGCCCCAATCACAGTACTTACCACCCATAAACAGACTTTCTTGGACAACCTTATCGAGAGGTACATTATACATACGGCTGATGGGTAGACGTTCGCGAACGGCACCTTCAATGTGTAGCATATCACTTTCGCCGCTGTAGCTATCCTTTGACCACCAGGCCACCGAACCGGGCGGATTTGGTATGTGGGATGCAAAGGCCGGTGTGTACAGGTCATATTCCACGATATAATCGGCTGTCTTGAAGCCTGCATCCAAATCCCCCCGATAGACGTTGGAATAAGCAACGTTACCTTTCTTTGGCGGGTTCGGCGGCGCGTTCGGATCCGGCATACCAAAGATTGGCGTGGATCTGTCTTGGGGGCGGATCACGAAGCAATCCGGTTTTCTACCTTTCATCAGGTCGGTAACGTGCGGGAGGACTTCCCACTTAACATCAAGCCTGTGCAACGCCTGTTCACAAATATCTTCATTTTCAGCCACGACAATGACGGCAACCTCTGCGCCTTCTTGGTCGGCGATGTTATCAAGCCATGGCTTCAGAGAGCCCCAGTGCTCTCCGTAACTGACAAGATTTTTGATATCATCATCTTCCCAGGTGAGAATATCCACAACACCCGGTATCAGCCTTGCCTTCGTCGTGTCGACACTTATTACTCTCGCGTTTGCGTAAGGGCTGCGGAGAAATTTGGCGTGGAGCATGTCCGGTAGTATGTGATCAATCCCGAACTTGGCGACACCGGTCGCCATCGCATAGGACAGAACGCCGGGGAGATTGGGCTTACCGACAACTCTGAAATCGCCTCTTTGACCGTTAATACCAGCTAAATCAGCCATTGCTGTCCGCCTCCTTTGACATCTTTACTGCGGCTTCAAGTATCGCTGTGGAATGGCGTGGATAGGTGCCACAAATACAAATGTTTCCTGCCAAACCTTCGCGTATTTCCTCTTCGCTCGGATTGGGATTCTTATCAAGAATTGCTTTGGCTGAGACGAGAAAGCCAGGTGTGCAGTAGCCGCATTGCATGGCATCCCACCGGCAGTAGGCATCGACGAGAGGTTTCCACTTAGGGTCAGCCGCGATACCCTCGACGGTCGTGATATCACGGCCTTCGCACTCAACTGCAAGCGTCGTACAGGCGAGGACGGCCCTCTTATCCATTATTACAGTGCACGAGCCGCAGACACCGCGGTCACACATGTGCTTAGCGCCGGTTAATCCCAACCTGAACTGAAGCGCGCGCTTCAGCGTCCAATGGGGCTCGATCAGCGCCTGGCAGTCCTTCCCGTTCACTCGAAGGAGGACGGTTTCAGGGACTGCGGCTTCCGGATGCGCAGAGACACAATGGTTTTTCAAGTCTTCAAGATTCGTAAATATCCTGCTGCAAGTTGGACAGCGGAATTCATTGAGCATCTTCGGAATAGCCTTAATCGCGGCGGCAGCCTGCGCCATAGTAGACTCGTGCGTGAAATTAGAATTCTCTTTACTCATAACGTCCTCCTTTTTAGTTAACAGATGATCTCATGTACATTCTTTATAAATTCCACACATTTCCTAGCTCAGGATATCACCCGACACTATAGAAATCTATGATCCGAATCACTTTCAGGATTGGCCTTCCATGAGGGGGATAAAGCTTGGTTTGTTCAACATCATTTCATATTTAAGAATACTATGATAAAGAAGAATTATCTGTTGTTAATACAACAGATAATTGATTGGTAATGCAATATTATCAGTATGAGAAAGTGTAGACTTGGGTTTGGTTGGGAGATGTATTAAATGCATTATAATACTAAGAAAGACAGAATTATTTACTCCGTACAGTTTTTCCTTTTTGTTATGTTGGTGGGCTTGGTTCTCCTTATGGTTTCGCGCATTGAAAGAATTCAGGGTAATTCAAGAGTAGTCAATTATGCCGGCGTTATTCGTGGTTCAGCACAACGGTTGATAAAGCTTGAAATTTCGCAGCAGCCAAACGACGAGTTGATTGTCTCGATTGACGGAATTCTGTCTAATCTTCAAACGGGAGTGGGTGATTATCAGCTCAATAAACTTGCGGACAACCTATATATGCTGAAGCTGAATCAACTGTCATCAGCATGGGATGCACTCAAGGTGGAAATTAATATGTTCAGAGTTATTGAGACAGATCAGACTGTCTTGTTAAGCATGAGCGAGGAATTTTTCGTTCAGGCTGACGAAACAGTCAAAGCCGCTGAAAATTATGCGGAGGGCGAAGCCGAAAAGCTTCGGATACTTGAAGCGGCACTTATCGCCATTGTTATATTTATGCTGCTTATCGTTACAAGACAAATAGCGACTGTTTTGCTGACAAATAAAAGAAACAGAGAATTGAATGAAGTAGCTTTCATAGACGCCAGCACAGGGCTGCCGAACAGAGCCCGCTGCAATCAGATTATTAATGGGAATAAGACCGAAGACGGCAAGCAATATGCCTGCGTCATGTTCGACTTGAATAACCTGAAACAGACTAACGACGCTTACGGGCATAGCGCCGGTGACCAGCTGATTTATGGTTTTGCCGGCGTCCTCCTAAGTACGGCGTCGGAAAAAGTCTTTGTCGGCAGATACGGCGGAGACGAGTTTATTGCAATCCTGTCCAATACAAATTATAATGAAGTAACATCATTTATCAACAACATTGAGATGAAAGTTGCTTATTACAATAGCAATAAATCCGCCATACCGATCAGCGTTGCCCATGGATATGAGCTCGAAACTGCTCAAGAGGATTTTTCGCTGATGGTTTTGCTGATGAAGGCCGACGAAAAAATGTACAGGAACAAGGAAATGATGAAATCCTCACAAACCTGCATGTTTGATGGAATAGGGTCCAATCCTTGATAAAATAAAGCCAATTACTATTTGAACTCAAGAGTTATTTGAATTTTCATACAGGAGGAGATCTGAATCGAAAAGAGTATCGACCTGTCGCAATCTGTCTTCACGCTGTGTAATATATACCCTGAGGTTAAGGATATCATGCAGGAGCTCGGTTTTACGGACATTACCAAACCTGGCATGCTGAACACAGCAGGCCGCTTCATGACGCTGCCGAAGGGGGCCGCCATGAAAGGCATCAGTCTTGATGCTATCAAAGCAGCTTTTGAAAAAAGCGGCTTTACGGTACGTGATTAAATTAGGAGGATGAGCATGAGCGAGTATATCAATAATCGAGAGTATCGTCAAAAGGCCTTGAAAGAGATTATCCTTGAATTACACGACGGCAAAACTGTCGAAGAGGTTAAATCCCGTTTTGAAGAGCTTATCAAGGGCGTATCGGCTGCTGAAATAGCGGAAATGGAGCAGGCGTTGATTAAGGAAGGCATGCCGGTATCCGAGATTCAGAATCTCTGCGATGTTCACGCATCGGTTTTCAAGGGTTCCATCGAGGAGATCCACCGGGAGCACAAGCCGGAGGAAACACCAGGCCACCCTGTCTATACCTTCAGGCAGGAGAACAGGGAAATAGAAAAACGCATCAACGAGGTAATTCTCCCGCTTGTTGCAGCGCTGAAAGACGGCGACGCCGTGAGCCTTCCGGCTTTGAACGCGGCCATGGATGAGCTTCTGGCGCTTGACAGGCACTATTCCAGAAAAGAGAACCTCCTGTTCCCCTACATGGAAAAGCATGGAATTACAGCACCGCCGAAGGTCATGTGGGGTGTGGACGACGAGATCAGAACGGCTATTAAGGAAACGCTCCAGCTCATCAAAGCTGATGCAGAAATTGCACAGATTGCAACAAAGGCCGAGGAAGCTGTTACCAAGGCAAACGAGATGATCTTCAAAGAAGAAAACATCCTATTCCCAATGGTTCTGGAGACCCTCACCGAATCTGAATGGCTCCGTATTCGTGATGATAGTGCCGAGATTGGCTTTACTTTTGTACAGCCAAGCAAGCTGTGGAATCCTTCGGCTGCTCATGTCGAGCAAAAATTGCCAGAGCAGGGTGGTAAGGCTTCCGATGGCGGATATATCCGATTTGAACCAGGATTTCTGACACCAGAAGAAATCAAGGGCATTTTCAATACGCTTCCTGTTGACATCACCTTTGTTGACAAGGATGGCGCCGTCAAATTTTTTTCCCAAACAAAAGATCGAATTTTTGCCCGGCCGGCATCGATTATCGGTCGGCAGGTCGCAAACTGCCACCCACCGGCCAGTGTACACGTTGTGGAAAAAATCGCCGAAGACTTAAAGCTGGGGATAAAGGACCACGAGGATTTTTGGATTAAGATGGGCGATAAATACGTATATATACGATACTTTGCAGTCAGAAACGATAAGGGCGAGTTCCTGGGGATCATGGAAACGACACAGGATATTAAACCGATTCAAGACATCACCGGCGAAAAGCGCCTCATGTCAGAATGATCCGGTGAAAGCATGAGTATATTGTCTTGAACGCAAATCGGCTCGATTACTGAAAGCGTAGAATGAAGGAGGCTTGCAACCAGAAAAGTTGTTAAGCCTTCTTTTGTTTGCATATGGTCTGTGTTGTAATAACAACAGAGGAATGTTAAAAAATGCGGTATGATATTGCAAGAATATGAACGATCTTAATAAAAAAGACGAGTTAAATCGTATCTACAGGAGGACTATATGGATCAGATTCTCAGTGACAAGAAGGCGCTGCGCTCAGATATACTAAAAAAGCGTGTTGAAATTCCCGATGAGAAGATTACGATTGACAGCAAAAAAATCATTGACAAGCTCCTTGAGCTTGAGGCATATAAGAAGAGTACGACGATCATGTGCTTTGTTGATTTTAAGAAGGAGGTCCGCTCCAGACTTATTATCAAACAAGCGCTTGATAATGGCAAACGGGTGCTGGTGCCGATCATAACAAAGGACACAGACGGCAAAAAAGTCATGAAAGCCTCACATCTCATCAGTTTCGAGAATGATCTGGAAAGCGGCACCATGGGCATTCTAGAACCCAAGCCGGAGTGCCGCCGATATGTCGACCCATCTGAAATAGATTTCTTTGTAACGCCCGGAGTCGCCTTTGATGTGCACAAAAATAGGCTCGGCTACGGTGCCGGGTTTCACGATGCTATGTTCCGGCTTGTCAGGAAGGATTGCCAGAAGGTGGCTGTGTGCTTTGATTTTCAGGTTTTTGAGCATATACCGATCATGGATTACGACGTGCCGGTTGATATGATCCTGACGGAACTGCGAACAATTATATAGGATTAATATCGCAAATGCTAACCGGCAGACCGATGGGGCTGCCGGTTTAGTGCTCACGCAACATTGACGTGTTGCAGAGGGGAAAGAACATGGATAACGGAAAAGCAGATTTGCTGTTGTACAACGCAAAGGTGCTGACCTGCGACGAAAGTAATCCATCGGCAGATTTTGTAGCAGTCAGAGGGAGTACTATCTTAGGAGCAGGTATAAAATCCAGCATGGATTGCTATACCGGGCCCGACACAAAGAAGGTTGATGGCCAGGGTATGACGATTATCCCGGGGGTTAACGATGCCCACTGCCACCCGGTGAGTTATGCCATTACGAAAATGCAAATCGATTGCTCGCCTGCCTCTGTTGACAGTATTGATGGTATTAAGTCGGCGATCAGAGAAAGAGCATTTGAAACCTCCGCATGGCTGAGAGGTGCAATGTACAACGAAACGCATCTGAAAGAAAAGCGTCATCCGACCAGGCAGGATCTCGATGAGGCGATATCTGACCGGCCTGCTATACTTGTACATTACTCAGGTGCGAGCTGTGTTCTAAACACCGAGGCGCTCAAACGTATTGGGATCACACGGGAGACGGCGGCCGCCATGCCCGGGATCGGCATTGATCCGGCGACCGGCGAGCCCAACGGCCAGATCTATGGTATGAACGATCTGGTGCGGAAAGGTGTGCCGCCGCTGACCAATGAAGAACTGATGGAGGGTTTTCGCCTGGCTGCTGCGAATTACTGGTCAAATGGCATCACATCAATTCAAGATACGGGCTGGGATAACGGTCTCGGCCACTGGAGGACATATCAGAGTGTACAGTCCATCCAAGGCCTGTTCCCCTTCAGAGTAACAATGCTCCTGGGGTATGACGCGCTTGAGGCTGCAGAAGAAGCTGGATTGACAATGGATTGCGGCAATCATTTATTGCGTATCGGCGGCGTCAAGATCGCTCTTGACGAGAGTACCGGTTGTGATACACCACCTCAGGAAGCAGTCAACAGCGCGGCACTTAATACGATCAGACTCGGATACCGGGCAGCATTTCACGTGTCTAATATATATCAGCTCGAATCGGCTGCGATTGCGCTGAAGCAGGCGCTCAGAGCGCACCCCATCCCAGTGCTCCGTCATCGATTGGAGCATTGTCTGTTATGTACGCCGGATCATCTTTCCGCGCTGGAAGCACTGCCTTTGATGATTGTCACGCAACCAACGATTATGTACTTCCAAGGCCGGGAATTTTTTGAAACAATCCCATCCGACAGCCTTAACTGCATTATGCCGCTGGCCTCCTTTACAAAGACAGGTATACCATGCGCCTTTAGCTCGGACTCGCCGCTCATGCCTGTTAATCCTCTGCTAGGTATATATGAAGCAGTAACCCGGAAGGAGCTTTGGGGGACAGAAATCGCAGCTAATGAAGCCGTTTCTCCGTTAGCAGCCTTGAAGATGTACACTCGGATGGGAGCATATGCCTCCGGTGAAGAAGCTGTCAAGGGGGCGATCATACCCGGCCAACTGGCCGACTTCGTTGTTCTTGATAAAGATATCACTCGATGCGATCCTGATGAAATTAAGGACACAGTTGTCGTTATGACGGTCATAGACGGAAAGGTTGTATGGGAAAGGTAACGTGTTTACAAATAGAAAAAGGCGCCGCGGAAAAACCTCTGCGGCGCCCCTTATATGATCATTATCATCTGCACCGTTTATCGGCTGAACAATTCGACTGCCTTTTCTGCAATTCTATAACCAAAAGTAAAGAATAGATCACGGCTCTTGTCGAGCTCGTTCTTGAAGGCAATCGGTCCGTAATGTATATAGGGCAAGCCGCACCCTGTTCCGGATGAATAAACGAGCATTCCCTTGACGAGCATATGCTGCAGCACGCTGTCTATAGCAATCCCAGGGCCGCCCTGGACATACTTTGCCGTTGCAAACGCAGCACCCAGCTTGCCGGCCAGACTGACCTTGCTCGTGTCAAACCATTTCTTGAGCTGCCAGGCCATACCTCCGGAGTAGGTGGGGGTGCCAATAATCACAGCGGCGCTCTCGTTAATAAAATTAGCATCCAAGGTGTTTTCATTGGTGAGGTTCATAAGCTTGACGTCTATGTCACCGTCGTCAAGATCGAGGATGCCATCTTTGATGAATTCCGCCGCTTTTTCGGTGTTACCTGATATGCTGACATAGAGGATAGAAATTTTCATCTGAATAGCTCCCTTTCAAAAAATCGACGGCTGTTATTAAACACCAAAAGCACCAGACCACGTACTGATCATATCGTGCATGTTCCTGTGCAAGTCACGGCCAATAATGGCTTTCTCCAGCTCTAAGAATTTTTCCAGTAGTTCATCCTGTGTATCTTCGTCCAGAGCCTGATCCGCCAGTTGATAGAGGGTTGAACCCTCCTTCACGATGCTGTTGCTTAAAAGAGCAATATACTGTACTGATACAGCGTAAAATTTATTGGCGTCTTTAGATTCCAAAGCATTGCTCATTTGAATGAGGAGCATATGTCCATCCTCGTGCTCACGCTGAATAGCGCCAATCGAGTTCTCGTCATTAGAAAAGCCGCCATCATTGAGAGCTTCGATCAGATATGTTTCTTTCACGTGATGTGATTTCTCGGCGAATAAATGCAGAAATTTTACAAGTTCCGTGCAATGGACAAGAGTCTCCGTGCTTTCTGCGGCTTTCGTTTGAACCATTTTATCCAGAATTTTCATAACAAATAAGATCGTTTCGTGCTCAAGCCTGAGTACTTGTGTTATTTCACTCATTGAAGGAGCCTCCTTTTACTTCCGTAACGGAAAATGACATTGCTCTCGTTATACTAATATCATATTGAATTTCCTGGATTATTTCAGTTGCATTTACAACGGAGGCGTTATAGGACTGCAATATAATGAAAAAAGAATAACCGGATCAGTCTCACTTGTGTTTTGCCCTTGATACACTTCGTGTTATAATGAAAAAGCTTCACAGTTTCATAATATAGAAATAATATGGGGTCTATTATGATTGATAACGGTTGTGGCTGCGAAAAATGTCAGCACAAGCTTTGCGTATCCAGGGTACCTATATTCTCCGATCTGTCTTCCGATGAGCTTGGCAAAATAGCAGAGCTCATTGTGAGAAAGAAGTTCAAAAAAGGCGAAATGATCATAATGGAAGGCGGCTTCCCTGAGAGCCTGATTATTATCGATCGGGGACAGGTGAAGGTTTTTCGTTATACCGCTGAAGGTAAGGAACAAATTCTGTACATTTTTGCGGAAGGGGATTTTTTTGGAGAAAAGAACCTGCTGAAAAACCAGGAAGCGACTTATAATGTCGAGGCTATGGAGTCGACGAATATTTGCATGATTCATAAAAAGGATTTCCAATTGCTTCTTCGCAATCACCCCGATATCGGAATAAAGATTATCGAGGAATTATGCGGACGGATGGAGAAAATTGAAGCCGCCGTTCAGAATATGGGTACGAAAAGTATTGAGACGCGTATCAATGGTATCCTGCTCGAATTTGCCGGCAGGTATGGGAAAAAGCAAACAAGGGGTATACTGGTTGAGCTCCCATTAAGCAGAGAGGGAATTGCCAACTTTATTGGCACATCCAGAGAGACGGTCAGCCGAAAATTAAGCGTTCTGCAGGATGAAGGCACGATTGAAATGATCGGCAATAAAAAGATCCTGATATTGAATATGAAGGCTTTGGAAGTATAAAGCTTTTGAGTAGAGGCCATGGAAGTTATATTCTATGGCTTTCTTTTTTTTCAAAAACTATGACTTGAATCACAGAAAATCGATGCGGCCGGTTGTAAAATGTGATCATCAAGCAAAACGAATAATTACGGAGGTGTTTATATGAGTACAGTATCTATAGAATTTAGGAGTACTCAGACTGTCGGCGAAATCGTTGCGCTGATGCCGAAGGCCGGCGAGGTTTTCAAGCAGTACAAAATCGATTTCTGCTGTGGTGGATACAAGACATTATCCGATGCTGCAAAAGCCAATAATCTGGATGAAGCCGATGTTTTGATAAAGCTCAATAAAATATATGGAGAAGTGAGCAAGGCGGGTAAATGCGACAAGAGCTACCTTGAGATGTCCCAACCGGAATTGATAGATTACATCGTAGAAACGCACCATGTTTACTTGAAGAGAGTGCTCCCTGAACTTGGGGAATTAACAACAACAATTATGCGCGTTCACGGTCTGAACCATAAAGTACTTTTCAAGGTCCACAAGCTTTTTTCAGCCCTTAAAGCGGAACTGGAAGAGCATCTCATGAAAGAAGAGGAAATTCTCTTCCCAATGATAAGGGACCGTGTCAATAACGCCAAGGCCCGTGAGCTTGACGAACTGACGCAGCTGGTAAGTGAAACAGAGCATGAACACGAGGCGGCGGGTGATATTCTGAAGGAGCTCAGAAGAATCACAGAGGATTACAAGGTTCCGGCCGACGGGTGCGGCACATACGAGAAAACCTACAGGACGCTGGAGGAACTGGAGTCCGACCTGTTTCAGCACATACACCTTGAGAATAATATTCTCTTCAAAATATGAATAAACAATTATTAGGAGGAAATGACAATGAATATGACGAAAGAAATGACGATCGGGCAGGTGCTCAGAGCGAATCCTGCAGCAGCTAAGATTTTGATGGGCTTTGGCATGGGGTGCATGGGGTGCCCGTCCGCGCAGGCTGAGTCTCTCGAAGATGCAGCAATGGTCCACGGCATCAACATCGACGTTTTAATGGAAGCCTTGGCTGAAGATGCCAATCCGGACTGGTAAGACGATATGAGCTTGTTTCTGGGGAAAATCCATCATTGGCTTTACAACAAAATCCTATGGTATGAAGAGGCCGAGAAAGAGATCATCAAGCTGGCAGAGCGTCAGGGTGTCGAAGTTGGGGCACTGGTCGACAGGATAAATCGTGAGTACGGTCAGCCGACAAATGGGATGCCGCTGGAAGAGGTCATCGACACATCGAATATCCACGGCTGGCTGCAGCAGAAGATCGAAAGTGCGGAACTCAGGCAGGCGGCGCTTGTTACTGAGCTTTTAGATCGGCGGCCCGAAACAAAAACGGGAATTATTGAAATTTATTCCGTGCAGGGCAGAAAAGCGGCCGGGGAATATCAGGGGGATGTCCAATCTCCTGAAAATATCTTCAATGCCATGAACGAGTATATTCTTGAAGGAATGCCGTGTGACAGGGTGAACGCTGTTGTTGAGACCAACGATCAAGCGTACTCCTGGGAAACGACGCAATGTCTGCACCGGCCGTACTGGGCAAGAGTCGGGGGCGATGTTCTGAACTTTTATGATTTCAGAATCGCATGGATTAAAGCCTTCGTGGACACAATAAACGATCGGTTCACCTATGAAAAAACTGAAGACGGACTCAACAGAATCCTTATGCGGAAGTGAAGGTAGGTATATATGACCTGTATTGAGCTCATGGTAGACGAACATAGAAAGGTGCTCAGAATGCTGGCGGTCATTCGAAAGCTTTGCAGCAAAGTTTTGAATGATGAAGCCCCTGAATACGAAGATTTCTATAAAATTATCGACTTTATTAGGAATTTTACGGACAAGCACCATCACGGAAAAGAAGAAAAGATGCTTTTTGCCCGAATGACGGAGGAACTTGGCCCCACTGCCGAAAAGATCGTCAAGCATGGCATGCTCGTCGAGCATGAGTTCGGGAGACTATATGTCAAGGAGCTTGAGGACGCAGTAAAGCGCGTGCTTGAGGGAGATCAAGACGCACGGCTTGATATTATTGCCAATGCGATTTCATATACGCATCTGCTCAATAGACACATTGAGAAGGAGGATGGCGTGATTTATAGATACGCTGAAAAAAACCTCTCCCAAGAGACGATGAGCAGGCTTGAACAGGAATGTGTTTCCTTTGAGCAAAAGGCAGCCGAGGCGCAGACGCAGAGGAGATACCTTGAGCTCCTCGGCGAACTGGAGTTTAAATACCGGTAAATATCATGACATGCTCGAAAGTAAAAGATCCACAAAGGCTGTTGTAATTACAACAGATATATGCTGAACATAATGGTAAGATTATGACAGAATTGAGATGTCATCCAAGTCGGATTAATAGATATTATGGAGGTCTGGTATCATGGTAGAACAGGTATTTACACTGTCCAGGGGAAACGAAAAAGCTGTAGAAAAAGTCATTTTTGATGAAAATGTGCATTATCTTCATATGGTTTTCAATAAAGATGAGGGGCTCCCCGAGCATTTCTCTAATTCGAACGTGTATATGACCGTTGTCAGAGGCAGGCTATCAATTGGCCTTGACGATCAGGAGATTCATGAATACGAAGCCGGAACGCTGCTTAAAATCCCTTATCAAATCAAAATGAATGTAAAGAATTTGCACCTGGAGACGCTGGAACTGATCGTTGTGAAAGCGCCTGCTCCGAAAAGCTAAAAGAAAAAGGGGTAATTAATATGAAAGCATCGATTGACAGAGAAAATTGTATCTCTTGCGGGTTGTGTGAGTCAATTTGTCCGGAGGTGTTTCGCATGGGAGCAGATGGACCTGCGGAAGCATATGTAGAAAGCGTTCCTGAAGCTTTTCAGGATACAGCGAAGGAAGCGGCTGAAGGCTGTCCTGTCGCTGTAATCACTGTTGAATAATGCTTGAAAACATACACCTAGAAGTTTATGTTGGCCTAATTATAACTGAGCCAGGACGTATATTTCCTGGTTCAGTTTATTACCTGTGTTGATTTATGCGAATGTAGTCAAAATGAATAGGAGCGTTTCTATGATAACGTATGAAGGTTTTACTCGAAGTGAGCTGGAAGCAGCACGTGATCAGCTTCAAGATCAGTTCGAGGAAGTATTGGATGAAAGATCACTGATTATCGGACAGCAGAATGGTCATGTATCAAGTAAATACATCTCAAAGCAAGCAGTTAGATTTGCCAAGGAGATTGAAGAGCTCGAAGGAAGTATTGAAGTCGTGCGAAAGCTTCTCGGAGTATCGATAAATTCTTGTATATAAATATGGTGCTCCCCATTCGTGACGTAATTAATCCACGTCATGAACCGGGGGCACTATGTTGTTACAGCAGCGCACATCATTTTGCGACGAAGTCTGTTGCTGCAGTGCATGATCAGTATTATAATAAGCCGTGTTATCCAGAGGCAAATAAGATACGTTAAAGGTAATGACCAGATGAAACCTATATCCAGAAAAATATACATGGAGCTCCATCCGCCGGGCGATGGCGATATTGTTGCCGATAAGGATCGAATCCTACGGGCGCTGAGAGATGATTTCGGCGATGTTGTCATTTCACAGAGTGTTTTTAGAAAGTACTATATGCTGTTGCGCGATTTTGACTGGACGCTGACCGTAACGATGGTCATGAAAGGCCACGAATGGGAAATCGTCCGGCTCGAAAAAGGAGATACAACCGACCGGAATTATGGTTATGCCGTTGATCTGGGAAGCACAACGATCATCATGCAGCTTGTTGATTTGACCAGCGGAGAAGTCCTTGGACAGGAAAGTATGTTCAACGCACAAAAAAAGTATGGAGACGAGATTCTCAGCAGGATATTCTATGTTAAAGACCATCCGGAACGTTTGAATGAGGTGCAGGAATGTACGCTTGATATTTTCAGGGAGCTCATAGACATGCTGCATCGGAAAACAGGTGTTGCTGGAACGGATTGCAGCGTGATGGTCGTTGCTGGCAACACGACGATGATTCATTTCTTGTTGGGATATGATCCGTGGTGTGTCTTTCACGCGCCATATGCCCCAGCGTTCAACAGCTGCGGATTTATGTATGCCGACGCACTGAACCTGACACTTTCGGGGTTGGTGTATTGCCTGCCATCGGTAGCCAACTATGTCGGCGGTGACATTACAAGCGGTCTTTTGGCTTCCGAGCTTTATCTTAATGAAGAGATATCGCTATTTATGGATATCGGCACTAACGGTGAAATGATCCTTGGGAATAAGGAATTTCTTTTGTCAGCGGCCGGAGCGGCCGGCCCGGCCCTGGAAGGCGGCATCAGCAGACAAGGGATGCAGGCCAAGCCCGGTGCTGTCGATACTGTGAAAATAAACGCCGGTCAGCTTGCTTTAACGACGATTGGGGGTGGTCGGCCAATTGGAATTTGCGGATCGGGTATTGTCGATCTGCTTGCCGAAATGCTTCTTGAAGGCTGGATTGATGCTTCAGGCGCTTTCATACCGGGTAAATCCAACAGAATCGTGAAACGTGAAGACGATTATGCTGTCGTCTATGCTTGGCGCGAAGAATCTGGTGCTGATGAAGAATTGATTTTCACGCAAAGAGATATATTTAGCTATATGGACACAAAAGCAGCGGCGAACACTATGGTATCATACCTGCTTGAAGCGTCAGGTGTTGATATCAAAGACCTTAAGCGCCTATATCTTGCGGGGGCCTTCGGGACACACTTGAACCTCGAATCCGCAATAACGATCGGGCTTTATCCGGATCTACCAAGAGATCGGTTTGTGATATTGGGCAACGGATCACTCAAGGGCGCTTATCAGCTGCTTGTAAATGCTGAGCTTTATGGTACAGCCGAGAGTATTATTGAACGGATTGATTATTTATCACTCGGTGAGGCTCCGGATTTCCTGACGAAGATGTACGCGGCAAGATTTCTTCCGCATACAGATATAACTCTATATCCGACCATCGCAGAAAAATTGAAACGAAGAAGGATGACGGCAAGGATAGAGATATGATATAATGAATTGCATTAGGCTGTTACACGGGTTGTTAATCTTGCTCCGGTTTCTGGTTTTATATTAGGAGGTTTGGTATGCAGAAATACAGATGCGTTCCATGCGATTACATCTATGATCCTGCGCTTGGTGATCCCGATAGCGGTATCGCTTCAGGTACTGCATTTGAGGATTTGCCAGATGGATGGGTTTGCCCATGGTGTTCCGTTGGAAAAGAAGAATTTGTACCGGTAGAATAATTGAAAAGGAGAAAAGAATATGAGTATGTTTTGTTATCAGTGTCAGGAGGCAGCAAAAAACACCGGTTGTACGATTAAAGGCGTTTGTGGAAAGAATGAGGATGTGGCAAAGCTTCAGGACCTTTTGATTTATACACTTAAAGGCATCTCGGATATTATTGTCAAAAGCAAGTGCGATATCAGCAAAATGGACAAAACAAATTATGAGGTTCTCAGCAGCCTGTTCATGACCATTACCAATGCAAACTTTGACGATGGCTCACTTGAAAAGCAAATTGCGAAGATGCTGACTCTAAGAGATGAGCTGAAGAGGGCTTCGTCTGTGAGTGATCTGCACGATGCTGCAACATTTGCAGCAGATTCAAAAGAAGCCATGCTGAAGAAGGCTGAGTCCATTGGTGTGCTGGCTACCGAAAATGAGGACGTCCGCTCCCTGCGCGAAATGATTATTTATGGCCTGAAGGGTATGGCGGCTTATGCGGAGCACGCGAAAAATATCGGCAAGGAAAACCTCGATATCAATACATTTATTTATGAAGCATTGGCAGCAACGCTTGACGATACGCTTTCGGCAGATGCGCTTGTGGCGCTGACGCTGAAGACTGGTGAATTCGGCGTAAAAGTTATGGCACTTTTGGACGAGGCCCATACATCGAGATTCGGAAACCCTGAAATAACAGAGGTTAATATCGGTGTCAGGAAAAACCCCGCTATTCTGATCTCAGGGCATGATCTGACTGATCTTGAGCAGCTTTTAGAGCAAACAAAAGGGACAGGCGTCGACGTTTATACCCACAGTGAGATGCTGCCCGCCCATTATTACCCGGCCTTTAAGAAATACGATAACTTTGCCGGCAATTATGGGAACGCCTGGTGGAAGCAGCTTGATGAATTTGTATCGTTCCACGGACCTATCCTGTTTACCACAAACTGTATTGTCCCACCCCGTAGTGAAGAGGTCAGAGGAAGAATCTTTACCACCGGCTCAACAGGTTATCCCGGCTGCAAGCATATAGTAGCGGACAAAAACGGAAAGAAGGATTTCTCCGAAATCATTGCGCTTGCCAAAACACTACCGGCACCTGAAGAGATTGAGACAGGCAGTATTGTCGGTGGTTTTGCGCATAATCAGGTGTTGGCGCTGGCGGATAAGGTTGTTGACGCCGTCAAGTCCGGAGCGATTAAGAAATTCTTTGTCATGGCCGGCTGCGACGGGCGCATGAAATCCAGAGAATACTACACCGAGTTTGCAGAGAAGCTTCCAAAGGACACTGTAATACTTACTGCCGGGTGTGCCAAGTATCGTTATAACAAGCTGAAGCTTGGCGATATCGGCGGAATCCCCAGGGTGCTGGATGCCGGACAGTGTAACGACTCCTATTCGCTGGCTGTGATCGCTTTAAAGCTTAAGGAAGTATTCGGCCTCGACGATATCAATAAGCTGCCAATTGCGTTTAATATCGCATGGTATGAGCAGAAAGCTGTTATTGTCCTTCTCGCACTGCTTTACCTTGGGGTTAAGAACATTCATCTCGGACCAACACTGCCCGCTTTCCTGTCACCGAGCGTCGCGAAGGTTCTGGTTGAAACCTTCGGTATTGCCGGCATCGGTACAGTTGACGAAGACATTGCACTGTTTATGGCATAATAGGGTAAACGGTTGATTCATTAATATAGAAACACGAAGCCCATGGCGCGGAAGGCCATGGGCTTCGTAGCACATACTATGACGGCATACAAGAGGTCAGCGGTTCGAACCCGCTTATCTTGCGTCACATTATTCGATTAATAATGTGACTATTCTGTTCTCTATACGGATGATATTTTCGTCACAGAGCATTTTCAACGCGCGAAATAGGGAGGGCCTTTGTACACCCAAATAATCGGCAAGCTGTTTTTTGCTTATTGGTAGCGTGATGGTCTTTGATTGTTGTAATATCGACTGCTGATGCAGGTACTCCATTATATTTCCACGAAGGGTCTTCTGCGTTAACATTGTAAGTTTTTGATTCAAGCCACTCGAATTTTGCGAAAGCGACCGAATGTAATGCATAACGAAACTATAATTATGCAATAACTCCATAACGGCTTCGCGGGTAACATGGACAATTTCGCAAAATTTCAGACAGTAAATATTAAGCGGATATGAATTGACCTCACCAAAAAGCAGATTCGCTCCCAGTATACAGCCTTTACGAAACTCAAACATTGTCGTGGCAGAGCCGTTTGGCGATAGTGAATAAGCAATTAGGCTGCCTGAAAGCAAAATATCCAACGTGTCGCACGGATCGTGTTGATTATAAACTGTTTTGCCCTCGCAATAACTCCGAGCGTATATGAGGCGATTTTCAATCAACGTACTCAAAATATGTGTATCTATGTCAGAAAAAATGGGTATGTTATGAAATTTGTTTCTCATTGAAAATCCTCCCAACATTATTATACTAAAAAGAAACATAGGGGTCTATATCAGCGTGAAAAAACATGCTAGGATAGCGCTACTAACAAATTCTTTGAGGGAGGAAAATATGGATATTTTTACAGCTCTTTTGTGGGCTGGTACAACAGCGTTCCTTATATTTTCATTTGTAAAAAATAAGGAAAAGACAAAGCGGGCACTCAAAATGGCATTTGGTATGGGAAAAGGAATGGCCCTCAGTATTTTATCTATCATCTTTTTTATCGGCTTAATACTTACGATACTACCACCAAATACAATAGCCGAGTATGTAGGGAAGCAATCTGAACTGATAGCAACATTGGTTTCAGCAGGCTTCGGAACGATAACCCTTATTCCCGCTTTTATAGCGTTTCCACTTGTCGGCACACTCGTGACAGCCGGGGTAGGCGTCGTTCCTGCTGTCGCCTTTTTAACGACATTAACAATGGTCGGCATCGTCACATTCCCTCTTGAAAAGAAAACGTTCGGGACGAGATTTACCGTAATAAGAAACGGATTTAGTTTTGTATTTGCAATAATAATTGCGCTGGTTATGGGAGCGATCATATGAAAATAATTAAAAAGGCTAAGGATAATCTCTTTGTTATACTCGTAATTTTAGCATATATACTGCTTTTTATAATAAAGCCTGATATGGGAATTGCGTCAATAAAAAACAGTGGCTACTATATAAAAGAAATGCTCATGATCATGCCTGTGATATTTGTGCTGACGGCGCTTTTAG
>CAZJCH010000002.1:0-23045 GCA_964544005.1 uncultured Papillibacter sp. | reverse complement strand
CGGTACATTAAAAAAACTCGGGGTCACAAGCGCCTGGACCTCGGCCAGGATCGGCCGCGTTCCCTCAATGACGCAGGTGACGCACGTTCCCGGTGTATTAACAGGACGCCCCGTCAGCAAAAGCTCCGAGGGGTTTTTCACCTCGTTGAGACCCGTTTCAAGCATCTCGAAGACGCCGATTTCATTTGTCGAGCCAAAGCGGTTTTTGGCTGCCCGCAGAATCCTGTAGCTGGCCGTCTGTTCTCCCTCGAAATATAAGACACAGTCAACCATATGCTCCAAAACCTTCGGCCCGGCAATCGCGCCTTCCTTATTGACATGTCCGATGAGAAATACCGTCACTCCCCTGCTTTTCGCCATTTGCAGGAGAGACATGGTGCATTCCTTGACTTGCCCGACGCTGCCGGGTGACGAATTCATATCCGGGTTATATAGCGTTTGAATAGAATCGATGATCATAACGTCGGGCCCCAGCGCATCGGCTGACGCCAGCACCTCGTTCAGATCCGTTTCGGCGAGCACATAGAAGCTGTCCGAACTGACCCTCAGCCGCTCGGCGCGCATTTTCAGCTGCCGCTCCGATTCTTCTCCCGTTACATAAAGTATTTTTTGAGTTTGACCGAGATGGCCGCAGATTTGCAGCAAAAGAGTCGACTTGCCGATTCCGGGTGCGCCGCCGACAAGGACGAGTGAGCCTGTAACGGCGCCGCCGCCAAGGACGCGGTCAAGCTCGCCCAGACCGGTGCGAAACCTGATCTCCTGCGTGCTTTCAAGCTCGCTTAACAGCTTCGGTTTGTTTCTCGGCAGTATCTGAACGTTTCCGGCCGCTTTTGTTTTTTGCTCGACAGGCTGTTCGGCGATCGTATTCCAACTGCCGCAGGCTGCGCATTTCCCCTGCCATTTTGGCGTCTCATTTCCGCAATCCGTGCAGAAATATGCAGTTTTAGCCTTCATTCGTTCCTCCGGTATATAAAGCATTCAAATTCGGCTGATTGGCGAGGTATCCAGCCGCGATGACAGCGGCGATTTTCAGCCTGTATGTATCCGATCTCAAGAGTCTTTCCTCTTCGGCGTTCGACAGAAAACCGCATTCTATAAGAATCGCCGGACATTTGATATGGTTTAAGAGCATCACGGATTTCGGCACCCTTGAAGCTGCGCGGCGATTGTTCGCGTTCAGCGCGCCGATCAGCACTTTCTGCATGTACTCGGCAAGCTCCTTGCTGCCCTCTGTTTCCGCGTATAGAACCTGCGCGCCGAATGGGCTGCCTTCAGGATAAATGTTCTGATGAATGCTGAGGAGCACGGCATTTTCCGTTCCGTTGATCAATTGGAGTCGCCTGTTTTGATCCTCGACCTTCTTTTCTCTGATCGAATCGGCTTTTTCAGAATAATCCAGCGCTTCCGATGTCCGTGTCATGAGCGTCCGTACGCCGTAAAAAGCCATGATCTGCTCAAGCTTCAGCGCGATTTCCAGATTGATTTCACTCTCTTTGACGCCTGTCAGAGAGACGGCACCGCCATCCGTACCGCCGTGTCCAGCATCTATAACCAGCGTTAATCCTGTACGCTCCGCGCCCGTACCGGCAGCTTTTTCTTTTGTTACACCTAGGATAGCCGATACAAAAAAACAAGCCGCGGCAATAGAGAAAATCAAAAATATAAGACAAAGCGCCCTTCTTGCGGTTGGTTTCATGTCCTCTCCCCTTTCAATAGATGGTATGAAAAGGGCGGATATGTTATGTATGCATTTAACAACAGCAAAATCGGACTCATATAATGTCTTGGGAGAAATTATCCCTGCTGGAGCTCTCCTGTAAGTATACGACATAGGAGGAAAACAACACTTGGAGGAAAGATATATACCACAAGCCAATACCGGCATACGAAGAAGCACTGCCGATGCCGTGCGCCCGTCAAATACCGGGAACATAGCGAATATGTCGAACATGCCCTATAACGGTCGTGCTGTGACAACTGTGAACACATCATATATGCCATCCGCGTCGAACAGCGGCGCAATGTCGAAACATAACAACGTCATGATGCCCGAAATGATCAACAAGCCCAACATGGGCATGATGCCCGAAATGACAACGAAACTAAACATGGGTATGCTGCCGGAAATGACTGCAAAGCCTAACATGGGCATGATGGCTGAGATGAACTATAAGCCTAACATGGGTGCGATGCCCGAGATGACTGCAAAGCCCAACATGGGCATGATGCCTGAGATGACCGCGAAGCCAAACATAGGTGCGATGCCCGAGATGACCGCGAAGCCTAACATGGGTGCGACGCCCAACATGGGTGCGATGCCTTACACGGCGGTAAAACCGAATGACAACATAGAAGCCGATAAGTCGGGATGCGGTTATAAGAACGGTGAGCTGCCGCCCTGTGCGCCTTTATCAGTCGGATTTGTTCCGTTCCAGCAGAAAAATCCGCCGAAATACGGCTCGGAAGAAGCCCTCACGAGAGGAACACTATTCCCCGGACTTGATTTGCCCTGGAAAAATATCAACAACAAAACGAATCCGTACGCCGGAACACCGAAGGGAGAACTCATGGCGCTCGGCTTTGTCATAAAAGAACTAAACCTTTACCTGGATACGCACCAGAACGACAAAGATGCCTTTGATATGCTGAAATCCTTGAATAAATTAATGCAGGAGGGCCAGGAGAGATTCAACAGGTTGTTCGGCCCTCAGACAATCATGGATATCACTTCAGGTGACGAATACACCTGGATCAATGACCCATGGCCATGGGAATACACAGATAAGGGGGGTTCTGATAATAATGTTTGAGTATCAGAAAAGACTTCAATACCCCGTGAAGGTTACGACGCCGAACCCGGCCCTGGCAAAATTCATTATCAGCCAATACGGCGGCCCCGACGGCGAGCTCGGCGCTTCCCTGCGCTACTTAAGCCAGCGGTACAGCATGCCCTACCCCGAGCTGAAAGCGCTGCTTACCGATATAGGTATATAGTTAACCCAAATGTACAAATATTTCCTAAGGTTAACCGCACTTATTTATATCAGCATAAACATGCGTCACTCAATAACGCCGTATATAAGCGGCAGCTCGGGGGGCTTGTCCGATCCCATTTTGTATGCCTTGTCCATGTAGTTCACCGCATCTAAAAGGTATTCTTTATTAGACGTATGAAACACGGCGATTGTTTCATCTGTTTTACAGAATTCCCCTGTTTTTCGCTTAAGAATGATCCCGGCGAGGAAGTCGATCGTATCGCTGCTTTTTTCCCGGCCGGCGCCGAGGACGGATGCCGCTTTGCCGATGAGCTCCGCGTCCATGTGTGTGATATATCCGCTTTGGACTGCCTTATAGTCATAAATGACCGGCGCCTCGCCAAGCGCTTTACCGTTATCTACAAAGGCGTCATCGCCGCCCTGCGCTTTGATCCACTCCCTGAATTTTGAGAGCGCCATGCCACTTGCTACGGCGTTATCCACCTTCGCCGCGCTTTCTATATAGGACCAGCCGTGACACAGGCTCAGTAGCCTGGCGGCAAGCTCCTTACAGACGATTTCGAGATCCCTGCTTCCCTCTCCGGATAAGACCTGAACGGCTTCAAGCACCTCCAGCGCGTTTCCAACGGCCGCTCCTAGGGGTAAATCCATATTTGTGATGACGGCCGCCATATTCCGTGCGTTTGCTTTTCCGATCTCAACCATTGTTGCGGCTAATTCTTTCGCCTCGTCGACCGTCTTCATAAACGCGCCGCTGCCGGTCTTGACATCCAAAACAATGTTTTTTGAGCCGGACGCCAGCTTCTTGCTCATGATGCTTGACGCGATCAGCGGGATGCTGTCGACAGTCGCCGTCACATCCCGGAGCGCGTATATCTTTTTGTCCGCGGGCGCGATGTGGCCCGACTGCCCGATGACGGCGATTCCCGTCTCCCGTACCTGATTGATGAATTCCTCGCGCGTGAGTGTCGTTTTAAAGCCGGGGATTGATTCCAGTTTATCGATCGTGCCGCCCGTATGGCCAAGCCCGCGTCCGGACATTTTCGCGACCTTGCCGCCCAATGACGCGACGATCGGCGCGACGATCAGCGTCGTTTTATCCCCGACGCCGCCCGTTGAATGCTTGTCGGCCGTCAGATCGCCGAACATAGAGAGATCGGCGCTGTCGCCGGATGATGTCATAGCGGCTGTCAGCGCCGTCAGCTCGTGTTTGTCCATACCGTTTAAATAGATCGCCATGAGCAGCGCGGACATCTGATAATCCGGTATATCGCCGATTGTAAAACCGTTTACGGCAAAACGGATCTCGTCCTCGTCAAGCGGCCTTTTATCACGTTTTTTTTGTATGATGTCGTATATGCGCATATATACAGCTCCCGGCGACTAAAACAATGAAATACGTCAGATGTATCCTGATATCCTGATTTTAGCACATAATTTCGCTAAAGTAACCCCATTTCTGAAAATTCAACGGACCACTTTCCGGCAGAATTCGTTAAATAGATTGTCATTTCGACCTTTGAGACGATCTCAATCCGTTCTATAAGTGACAGATAAAAAGCATCGTCAATATCGTCCCCGGACGCCAAGGCCAAAATCGTCTTCATTATGCTCGGCATTTCGGAGTCTGCAGAAAAAGCTTGTTGAAACATAAAACCGAGCCTGACCAGTTCGCCCTCATACAAGGCTTTGAGTGCGATATACTCTTCCCTGCTGACATCGCCGGCAAGAAAAGAGTCTATCAGCTTTAATATTTTCCGTTTTGTCAGCGATATTCTTTTTTTGTGTTCCTTATCGCCGGTGTCTCGTTGATGCATTGCTCTCTCGATGATGCCGCTCAGCCCGACTGTAATCTTATCGCTGCCGAGCAAAGAGATAATGTGCCGGACGCAGTGTGCCAGGTCCTCTTCACGGATTTGTCCCCGTTTTTCACTGCAGGAGCACCCTAAGCAATTCCATACGCGGTAACAGCTCCCGTTTCGACGTTTTCTTGTACGGCAGAGATACGTCATTCCACAGCCGGCGCAGACAATCCTTCCGGATATGGCGTACTTGCTCCCGCTTGAATTTGTTCGTGTCGATGCAGTTGAACGTCTATTTCGTTCAGCCTGCGCGGCCTCCCACACTTCCCTGCTGATAATCGAATCATGATGACCGCGTATTTGAATCATTTTATCGGGACAGTTTCTGCTTTTTTTATGCGTCAAGTAATCCGTCGTAACGGTTTTTCTTTGTATGAGATCACCGCAGTATTTTTCATTTCTGATTATTTTCAAGACTGCCGCGCCTGACCAGACGGTGCTGCCCGATTTTGTCGGTACTTTTCTCTCCGTCAGTGTTTTGGCGATAGTGCGTACGCCGAATCTGTCGTTCAAATACATGCTGAATATCTGTCGTACCGTCTCCGCTCCAACAGGCTCCGTTGTTATCTTACCGTTTTTTACATCGTAACCCAGCAGGCTTCTTCCGAACACACTGCCGCGCTCCATTTGACGTGTCTGGCCCCATTTAACGCGCTCGCTTGTTCTGCGGCTCTCCTCCTGGGCGACGGACGCCATAATGCCGAGCCGCAGCTCAGCATCCGAATCCAGCGAACATATGCCATCGTTCAAAAATATCACACCGACGCCTATTTCCTTAAGCCTTCGCGTATATGAAATGGCATCGAGTATGTTTCTTGAAAAACGGCTGACTTCCTTTGTCATGATGAGATCGAACTTCCCAAGATGGGCATCGTCTATCATTTTTTGAAAACCAGTTCGGTCTTCCGTTGTCGTACCGGTGATGCCTTCGTCGGCATATATCGCAGTCAAACTCCAGTCCGGCCTGCTTTTTATATATTCAATAAAGAATAATTTCTGGCTGTTGAACGAGTGAAGCTGATCAGTTTTATCTGTTGAAACGCGGCAGTACGCGGCTGCGCGCGTCATCTTCTCGGTTCCTTGAGGCATCTCAAGCATTTTTCAAGCTGCTGTACAGTGAGCATTCCGCGTTTTTCCAGTGTTCTCAGTATCTGCGCCTGAAAACCGAAGATGAAAGACATATTCTCCGGTTCACCGCAGTAATCCGCTTTCATTATGATTTTACACTTCATGACCTCCGCCTCCTGATAAAAGATATTCAAAGGAAGGTGGAGCTTTGCATGTCCGCCTTAAAGAATTTATACACTGGTGATAACGAAACAGGTACTGAAGAACTCAACCACCTGGAGATGGTTGGCGCACTCGTACAGCAGCTGACGCGGAAAATGTCTGTCGACGATATCAAGGCTGCCGGAATGGAAGCATATTTTGTGGACCACACTGCCGGCGTTTACCCGCAATTTGCATCAGGCACGCCCTGGACCGCAGCGACAATGCAGGTCAAGGGCGATGTTATCTGCGACCTGAATGAGGACTTGGCGGCGGAGCAAAAAGCGCGGGTCGTTTATGATAACATCCTCAGGCTCTCAGATGACCCCGACGTCAATAACGTCATCCGGTTCCTGCGCGAACGTGAGATCGTCCACTACCAGCGTTTCGGCGAAGGCCTGAGACTTGCGACCGAGCGGCAGAATCAAAAGAACATTTACGCGATAAACCCGAGCTTCGATAAGTAGAAAAAGCGACAGGACCGCACATGCTGTGCGGTCCTGTCGCCAGTCTGTCAAAAAAGTCTAGTGAAAGCTGGGCTTTTTTGCGTTTCTATGGTAAAATAAGTGTGGTGATGAAGGATGTTGGAGCAGCAAAAAGATAATCGACGCGAAGCGATTATCGTAGACATCGACCAACTTGTACCGAAGGAACATTTAGTCCGGAAGATAGAGAAAGTCATGGATTACGAATGGCTGTATAAACGACTGGGGCCATACTATTGTGCAGAGAACGGGAGGCCAGGAACGGACCCTGTTGTACTCATTAAGATGGTACTGATCCAACATTTGTTCGGCATACCATCGTTGCGGCAAACATGGCGAGAAATCGAAGTGAATAACGCCTATCGGTGGTTTCTTGGATATAGTCTGCTGGACAATGTACCGCACTTTGCAACTGTAAGCTACGCATTCTGCAAAAGGTTTCCGGCAGAACTGAGCGAGGAGATTTTCAACTATATACTGAACAAGGCAATCAACAACAGGATGGTAGACACAAGCGTCATTTTCATAGACGGGACACAGATCAAAGCCAGTGCAAACAAAAAGAAGAGCCAAAAGGAACAGGTAGCCAAGGTTGCAAAGGCATATGATGAACAGCTCAGGCGGGAGGTAAATGCCGACCGGGAAGCCAATGGAAAGAAGCCAATTGAAGATGATGACGACGATGAGGGCGGCGGACTGGTTGAGAAGACAGTATCAACAACAGATCCGGATTGCGGGATATTCCGCAAGGGTGAACACAAGGTAGAATTTGCGTACGAGGCACATACGATGTGCGAAAAGCACGGCATCGTGCTGGACGTAGAGGTAACAGCGGGAAATGTCCATGACAGCATAGTGTTTGACCCGCTGTACGACAGAGTCAGGCAGAAGTTTGACACAGCAGTCATTGCGGCAGATTCGGCATACAAGACGCCTTGGATCACAAAGAGGATAGTCGATGACGGTAAAATCCCTTCCATGCCCTATACAAGAAGCCCTGGGATAAAAGACGGATATTACAGGCCTTGGGAATACAAATATGATCTCGTAAACGACAATTATGTGTGCCCGATGGGGCAGGTGCTGAAGTACGGTACGACCGACAGAAATGGCAAGAAGATTTACCGAAGTCAAAGCAAGATATGCCAAGCCTGCTCAGCGCGATGCCGCTGCACAGCAAATGCAAAAAGCCAAAAGACCATTGAGCGGCACATATGGCAAGAATACATAGATATCGCGGATGATATACGGCGGACTGATTTGGGTAAAGAGACATATGCGTTAAGGAGCCAGACGATCGAAAGGGTCTTCGCAGACGCGAAAGAGAAACATGCTATGAGATATACACACCATCGAGGCCTGCCCAGGGTAACAAATTGGGTAAGGCTTAAATACGCAGCGATGAACCTGAAAAAGTTGGCGGTATGGGGCTGGTATCGCTCCTTTTTCGCTCGCTTTTCATCATTTTTGCCCGCTTTATGTGCGCGAAACCCGGCTTTGGCATAATCCAAAACCGGGTTCTTTGACAGACTGGCGACAGGACCGCACATGCTGTGCGGTCCTGTCGCATGTTTCAATCACTGCTCTATATCGACCTTGTCGGTGTTGGATACAATGCAGATGTATGTTTTCCCTTTGCCGAAAATAATCTCCGTGCCGTCCTGGCGTGTGAATTTGAACTGGTCCGTGCTTTTTGCCCTTGACCATGTGATTTCCTCATATTTCCCGCCGCAGAAAAAGAAGCCTGTCCCGCTGCCCGTCACATCCACGTCAATTCTGCCCGCGTCGTCGCCGGCGATTACATTAATGGAAGTGCGCAGGATAAGCACATTCGCCACGGAGATCCTGGAATCATTATTACCGTCGGCGTAAGCCTTGCCATATTGACTGATATCATAAAGTCCGCTCGCGGCGTTATAGTCGAACGTCGTTGTTTTCGAAGATGAGAAATGTGCCGTAATGCCCGACGACGTCAAAGCACCGGCGGCTGTTGCGTTGTCGATGAATGTCATATTACAGGCATAGCCCTCTTTATGCTCCGGGTCCACTTTATATGTCGGCACAAATTTTAGTATCAGTTCATCAGTCGTCACAAGGCTGTGTACCAGACCCATTGTGCTTTTCCTGACCGGGTCCCTGAAGAATATATCCTGCTTCTTTCCATTTACGCCGTCCAGATGAAAAATACCCGATGCGTAGAGCTTGCTGTAAGCGTCCTCACTTCCGCCCGCGTGGATATAAAGCGCGTCGAGACCCATAGCGATATCGACAAAATACGGTCGAGCGCTTCTGATGCTGCCAATCTCCCCGGCGCTCGTCACGTCCTGGAATATGGCCATCATTCGCGTGATGCCGCCCTCGACAAGTATCTCATAAATGATGTCGGCTTTTGAAATACCAATCTGAGGCTGCGCTGCTTTAATATTGTTAATCATGATGGCATATGGGCGGTTATTGGAGATATCGGTATCTGTGGGTATGCCAGTCAGAGGATTGACAGGGCCGGCATATGTCGGTTCAGGCGACGGCGACGGCGACGGCGACGGCGACGGTTTCTTTGATGGTTCAACAGACGGTGACGCCGACGATGGCGACGGCGATTTCTCTGCGAGAACCTTCTCTTCTCCCTCGTTGGCTATCGTAAGTGTCACAAATGCGATCACAATGACAATAACAACGGCAAGCACGGACAGAAAAATTTTCATGATATCACTCTCAACAATCTCCGAAAACATTTTGTTATTTGCTGAACCGCCTAAAAATATGTAAGCGCGCTAAAAACCACTGTACGGATACATCATATTGTACTATAATCTACATAATGATGAAAGAGACAATTTGAGGATGGTGTCCGGATGGAAGAACGTTTTGGCTTCATACACGATAAGCTGGATATAAAAATTCTCATACTCTTCATACTTCGGCGTTTGCCGGAGCCGGTCACATTTGAGACACTCAGCGAGCTCACCCTGTGCGACGGGGGGATCAGTTATTTTGAATTCGCGGAGTGCGTCTCCGAGCTCGTTACGACGGAACATATCAAAACAGACGGGCATACATACAGCTTGACCGAAAAAGGAACAAGAAACAGCGAGATCACCGAAAACAGCCTGCCGTTTTCCGTTCGCGCCAAGGCGGAGAAAAACGCATCCGATCTTCGTTTCCTGCTCAATCGGCAGTCAATGATATCAGCTGCACATTCGATCAGGCGTAAGGGCGGCTATACTGTCGACCTGTCACTGTCGGACGGCATCAGCGAGATCATATCACTGAGACTCTACGCTGTCAGCCAGGCGCAGGCCCAGGCCTTGGAGAACGGTTTTACCGCGAACGCAGAACTCATCTATAATAAAATTATTAAGCTAATACTCGATGAATAATGTCCAGCCGCAAAAAAGCCGCATGCTTTCATGCGGCTTTTTAATATAGTACCGTTTATGCTCTTGGGTGCGACTTGTTGTAGACATCCTTGAGCTGCTTTTTTACAAGCTGTGTGTACACCTGAGTCGACGAAATATCGGCGTGGCCGAGCATTTCCTGCAGAGACCTGAGATCGGCGCCGTTTTCCAGGAGATGCGCCGCGAAAGAGTGCCGGAGCGTATGCGGCGTGATCTCTTTATCGATGCGCGCTTTTTCCTGGTAGTGCTTGATAATTTTCCAGAACCCCTGGCGGGACATTCTCTCGCCGCTCATATTGACAAAAAGCGCCGTTTCCGTCGGAAGCGCCAGCATTTGTTGGCGTACAAGGTTGACGTAGTCGCCGATCGCTTTAATTGCCGCGGGATAGAGCGGTATCAGCCGTTCCTTGTCGTTGCCGCGGCAGCATATCAATCCGGTTGACAGATTGATATCGTCCTTATCGAGTGAGATCAGCTCGCTGACGCGAATACCGGTGGCGTACAGCAGCTCGAGCATCGCCTTGTCACGGTAACCCTTCATATCGGTGCATTCCGGTTGTTCAAGAAACAGCTCGACCTCACGGCTTGTCAATATCTGCGGCAGTTTCTTAACGGTTTTGATCGTTTCAATATTCAAAAGAGGATTGCTTGTGACTTGAGACGTTATGATAAGGAAACCGAAGAAGCATTTCAGCGACGCAACGGACCGTGAAATTGTCGCAGCCGATTTACCGTTTTTATTGAGCCAGTCTATGTATCGCTCAATATCGCTTTTAACGATGTCCTTTATGCTGTTATGGATGTTTTTTGTCCCGAGGTACATGATGAACTGGCTGATATCCCGAATATATGAGGATACCGTATTATTTGACGCGTGTTTCTCTTCCGCCAAATAGTGCTGAAATTCTTGAATACACGCAGAATCAAGCATGTCATGTACCTCCTGTTAAATATGCGAAGCGGCATAACTGATCAGATAAGGGGTCAGGTATGTATCTATCAGTGCCGACATCATCAGCACAATAAGGCAAATGCCGCAGTTTATAAAAAACCTGCTGTTGAATGGCGATACAGAACTCTTGACGTTTTTAGAGAACACAAGACGCAAAATGTAAAGGGACGCTGAAAATGCCGAAACCGAAAGCACAAAAAAACATGGTATCGTGAGCAGCGTGTTCACGCCGAATATTGACAGCGCTAAAATAATGCCCTTGCTTCCCAGCAGTCTGATTATCGCCGATATGGAGAAACTCAGGAAAAAGCCGCGCACGGCGGATAATATCGGTATACAAAAGACTCCAAGGACCGAAAATCCAAGAAATATTGCAAACAAGTGGTACTTAAGGTTGTCAGTTATTGCCGTGATCAAACCTGGTTTCGATGAGGATCCGCTTAGAAAGAAAGAAATATAGTTCGAAACGTATGTGTTCAGATTTGTCCCATCGCTGATAAAACGGGCTGTCACTGTCCCGATGATACACCCGCACAGAAAAAGCGCGGCGCATACCATCAAGCCAAGATAGTTTGTTTTCGAATTATTGAATGATAACAAAAAAAATCTTCTGTTCAAATAAATCACCCCATATATGAATATGGGACATGACTTAAAAAAATAACGGTTTCCCCCGTGGATTTTTATTTACATGTTTAAATATAGTACAATCATCTGAAAGAATCAACAGATACATTTTGTTTTTTTTATTTTTGTTAATTATGTCCATTTATTATGTCTATAAGTTTATGTTAACCGCCTTTCTGTTTAGAATGACGCAGTACATAAAAAGCACTGCGTCTATATATGGTGCATATTGAGGTATTTTGACACAATATGTCGAATAATTCGCATGGATTATGTTAACATGTTCATTTTATATCTCCCTGTATAATAAGCTGTGGCGTTATGCGCGTCAAAAGCTCAAACAAGCGCTGTCAGGCATGCTTATGTTTTTTTCTCCTGATTCTAAGGAATCCGCCCGTGACGGCCCCAACAATAAAAGCAGCAAATAAAGCGGGCGTCAGTTTACCGATCAACGCGCTGCTTTCAGAAAACGCCGAGCTGATGAGCGTTAAAAGAAACATCAGGATACCGACGCTCAGGCTGACCGTCATAATTTTACCCTTCAGCCTTTTTGCTGCGACGACAGCACCGATAAGCGTACCGATGAACGCGGCGAACGCGGTGATATACACCATCATGCTGTCGGAAATTTTGCCGGAGGCGATGATTGCCGAGAAAACAGCAAACAGGATCAGGATCATTAAGAAGCCGACAGCCGTGCCGATAACGACGCTTGGGATAAATCCGCGGGAAAGGTTCTTCTTATCGTCATTTTTGCGCATAACGTAACCCTCCAGGCAAATAGTTTGTACAACATACTATGTGCGCGGAGGGTATAAAATGACCATTATTTTAAGCTATTTCGGTTGCTCCTCAGTCGCTTTTCCCACCGTTGATACGGCCCATTTGGCCACCTGGATGCGTACTCTGTCTTCTCCGGTCTCAAAGGTTACAGCCTCGTTGCTCATAGCGACAACCTTGCCGACCATACCGCCGATCGTCGTTATATCGTCACCGACGGAAAGGGATTCCCTCATTTCCTTCAGCTTTTTCTTCTTCTTATTTTCCGGTCTGATCAGAAACAGGTAAAAAACCGCGACAAGAACAACGATCATAATGCCGGTCGTTGCAAAACTGCTGGTGGGTGATTGCGTGCCCTCAAGTAATATTCCGACGTTGAACATCGTGAACCTCCATCAAATGTAATGCTTGCATTATACTTTCAGCATATTAAAAATGCAAGTACAAAAATGTAAACTATATCCTATGATCCAGTATTTCAGAATATTCCGATCTGAACGCTCCGAAGGTATTGTTTTCAATAGAATTTCTGATATGCGACATCAGCGCGTTATAAAAAAACAAGTTATGCAAAACAGCAAGCCTGAGCGCCAGCATTTCCTCCGCTTTGAAGAGGTGGCGCAGATACGCTCTTGAATATTTTCGGCAGACCGGGCACTGACACCGCTCGTCAATTTTTTCCGGATCATTGGCGTATTTCTCGTTTTTGATATTAATAATGCCCGACCAGGTAAACAGATGGCCGTGTCTGCCGTTTCTGGCGGGCATAACACAGTCAAAAAAATCGACCCCGCGTGCGACGCCCTCAATGATGTTGCCGGGCGTTCCAACACCCATCAGGTAGCGCGGCTTGTCTTTGGGCATATATTCCTCAACAGCTTCTATGATATCGTACATCTCCGTCACAGTCTCGCCGACGGCTAGGCCGCCGATGGCATAACCGGGCAAATCAAGTTCGGCGATCTGCTTCATGTGGCTGATCCTGAGGTCTGGAAAAGCCGCACCCTGGTTGATGCCGAAAAGCACCTGACCCGGGTTGACGACATCGGGCATTGCTTTTTGTCGCTTAAGCTCATCTTGGCACCGGACAAGCCAGCGGTATGTCCTTTCGCATGATTTTTCAACATATTCGCGCGGCGAAGGAATCTCGACACATTCATCAAACGCCATAGCGATATCGGAACCGAGGTTTGACTGGATGCGGATGCAGTCCTCCGGCGACATGAATATCCGCCGGCCGTCCACATGAGAATTGAACGCGACGCCTTCCTCGCTGATTTTACGGAGGCCGGCCAGAGAGAATATCTGAAAACCGCCGCTGTCTGTCAATATAGGCCTGTCCCATACCATAAAACGGTGCAGGCCGCCCTGGCCGCGTATCAGCAAATCACCCGGCCGTATATGAAGATGGTATGTGTTCGATAATTCGATCTGGCAGCCGATACCTTCCAAATCCTCCGACGACAGCGCGCCCTTGATGGCCGCCTGCGTCCCCACATTCATAAAAACAGGCGTCTGCGCCACCCCATGCCCCGTCCCGAACTCACCGCGCCGTGCATATCCTTCTTGCTTAATCAGTGTGAACATTCTTTAACCTCAAGAATCTCTAAATTATCATCATAGCGTCGCCAAAAGAGAAAAAACGGTACTTTTCACGGATGGCCGCTTCGTAGGCGCGCAGGATGTTTTCCCTGCCTGCAAGTGCTGAGACAAGCATGATCAGCGTGCTTTCGGGCAGATGGAAATTTGTGATCAGGCCGTCGATGCATTTAAAACGATAACCGGGGTAGATAAACGCGTTCGTAAAACCCGAAAATTCGGACACATGGCCGTCGTCAGACGCTCGGGATTCAAGCGTGCGGCAGGATGTCGTGCCGACGGCAAGCACGCGCCGTCCGTCTTCACGCGCCGCGTTGACGGCGTCCGCCGTCTCCTTCGGAATTACGCAGTATTCCGCGTGCATCTCATGGTCTTTGATATTTTCGGTTTTGACGGGCCGGAACGTACCGAGGCCGACATGCAGCGTCACGTAATTGATGCCGACACCCCGGTTTTCCAGTTCGGCCAGCAGCGCCTTCGTAAAATGCAGCCCTGCAGTCGGCGCCGCCGCCGAGCCTGCTGCGCGCGCGTAGACTGTCTGGTAGCGCTCGGAATCCTTCAGTTCTTCGTGTATATACGGCGGAAGCGGCATTTTCCCCAGCTTATCAAGCACCTCGAGAAAAATGCCGTTATAATGAAACTTTATTAGTCTGTTGCCGCCTTCGATCTCCCCTTCCACCGTACCTGAAAGGGCACCCTCGCCGAAATCAAGCCTTGTGCCGGCTTTCGTCTTTCTCCCCGGGCGTGTCAGGCATTCCCAAAAACTCGCGCCCCTGTCTCTGAGCAGTACAACCTCAACAGCGCCGCCGCTCGCTCTTTTGCCGAAAAGCCGCGCCGGAATAACACGTGAATCGTTCAAAACAAGACAGTCGCCTTTTTTCAGCAGGTCCGGAAGCTCATAAAACCTTCGGTGACTGATGTCTCCCGTCAGCCTGTCAAGGCACAATAGCCTTGAATCGTCGCGCCTGTTAAGTGGTGTTTGGGCGATCAGTTCAGACGGGAGCTCGAAAAAGAAATCGCTTTTTTTCATTCGACTATGGCTCCGGTAAAATAAAACTGCAGGATCTGGTCGTATGTCATGCCGTGGAATTTAGCCATGGAGTAAGCGCCCCACTGGCTCATGCCCACACTGTGGCCGCGGCCCGTTCCCTTTATCACAAATAAGCCGGGCGCCGCAGGCGCCGAAGGGTCTGTGCCGACCGCGACTGTTTCACCTGTCCCCGTAATGGCGTAGACATTGTTGTGACCGATAATTTCCGTCAGGCCGCTGCCGCCGATGGCATACGAATTCTGGAGGCCGCCCGATATCGTACCGCTGCTGTTGTTGACGTAAATATCGTTTGACGTCCCACCGCTGATCGTAAAATGAATGGATCTGACGCCAAGGATTGAGCGGATCAAATCGCCCTTTGCGAAGCTTCTTGAGATGCCGCTTGAATCGGTCAGCGTTATCTTATATACGTTACCCGTATTTGTGTACTCCGATACAACCAAGCTGACGATTGTGCCGATATTGTAGCTCTTGGCACGCAGGCGCGCGGTGAGCTCCTCCGGCGTATATGTAACGGTCCAGTTGTAATTCGGGGCGATGGATGCGATATCCGCTTCGTAAGGGTCAATGACGCCGCGCAGGTACGGGATGGCTTTGACCCACACATTCTCACTGTTCTCGGTTGCACCGCCGTCACTTGACGAGTAAAAAGTGACGCAGAGCTCCCCGTTATACGTCAGGTACCGCCCCATCGTCTGGTCCACCGCCGCGTTTGTCACATCCGTGGATTTGCTAAGCCCGTCGTAAACCTGGCAGTCCTCCGTCGTGCAGAGATCGAAACCGTCGCTCTTATGCTTGTTCAAATTTGCAATCGCATACGTCCTCGCACAGACAGCCTGCGCTTTATAAGCCTCCAGCGGTGCGCCCCCGACCATTTCATTCTGGATGACGCCCTTTGTATAGTCCTCCACATCGATCACGTTGATGACTGTGATATCGCCGCCGTCGATCCTGGCGTACTGGAAGCCACCGTAATACTTGGTGTCCTTGAACCAGGTCTGGCATTTCGTCCCGTCAGGCGATATCGGCATAACAACGAGAAAATAGGCGCTGCTGTATTCAAACTCGAAAAGTATTTTATTCGTGCCCGTTTTGACAACAGTGACGGTACCGGACGTCCCGCAGTTCACCGAGCACCCTGAAATGCCGTTGGCGCTGATGGCGGCATTGGCGTTCTCGGCCGATATGTAATTTCCGATGAGCGCGCAGAAGCTACCATTTGAGTATTTGACAAAGCCCGACTCATAGCCGCTGACGGCTGCCAGCGCTTCGTCGTAGGTCGAGTATGTATTATCCAGCTGAATGTGATAGCAGCCGACGACAACGCCGCCCTCCGTACCCTGGTCGTATTTGTTGGCGCTGCTGTTGTAGACCATGTTTTTATCACGGAGGACGGAAATTTTCGTTTCGGACGTGACCCCGACCGGCGTAAACTGCCTGTTGGCGTCGAGAATGCCGAACTGATATCCGCTTCCGTACCCCGTAACGTTCTGCAAATTTGCCGAAGGCAAGGCGTTGCTGCCATAATATAGTCCGATTTTAAGCGTTGTTATAGACGGCGTATACGCCTCAGCTTTCTGATATCCGACAGAGGTGAGAATAATCGCGGCAACAAGTGTAAACGTCATGAATATTTTCGCTGCTTTTTTCATACGTGTCCTTTCATAGGAAATTCGAGTCGATGATAAATATGACGCTTCAATATTGACACATATTTACTTGTATGATAATATGTATAATCAAACAATGAAGCGCAGAGGCGCGGTCTTAATAAGTAGCGGCGGTGAGGAATCCGTTATCCCCTGACCCGCTGTCAAAAGGGCAGACCGCCGAAGGAATGTGATTGACGGAGATGGCATTCCTGGTTTCCGGGTGAATATCCCGGTGACTGTCACCTTATTCAGGTGGAGGGCTGACTGCTTTTGAAATATGACCTGTTGATATTTTTATCGACATTATATTACAAAATCAGCCGGTTGACTAGCCTGCTGATTAATTTTTTACAATTACCTCGGTCTTTTCATGACTTGACGGACTAAAAGCAAAAGATGGCTGAGGCGCATAACGGGAGGAATTATAGTATGAGAAAGTACAAAGTCGGCGTTATCGGCGCTACGGGAATGGTCGGGCAGCGTTTTGTGTCGCTGCTTGAAAACCATCCCTGGTTCGAGCTTACCGTCGTTGCGGCGAGCAGCCGTTCCGCAGGTAAAACATATGAGGAAGCCGTCGCGGGCCGTTGGTTCATGGCGACGCCCATACCGGAGGCCGCGAAAAAGCTCGTCGTCAAAACCGCTGAAAAAGATGTCCCGGAGATTGCCGGCGCCGTCGACTTGGTGTTTTCGGCCGTCGATATGAAAAAGGACGAAATCAAGGCGCTTGAGGAAGCGTATGCCAAAGCGGAGTGCCCCGTTATCTCCAACAACAGCGCCCACCGCTGGACGCCGGATGTCCCAATGGTCATTCCGGAGATCAATCCCGGGCATATCAAGGTTATCGACAGTCAGCGAAAACGATTGGGGACAGAGCGGGGCTTTATCGCTGTCAAATCAAACTGCTCCATCCAGAGCTATGTCCCTGCCCTGCATCCCCTCAAGGACGAATTCGGACTTAGAAAGATACTCGCCTGTACGTACCAGGCAATTTCCGGCGCAGGCAAATCCTTCGAGACATGGCCGGAGATGATCGACAACGTCATCCCCTTCATCGGCGGCGAGGAGGAAAAATCCGAGCGCGAGCCGCTGAAGGTCTGGGGCAGAATGAATAACGGCGTCATCGAAACGGCTTCTTCCCCGTCTATCACAAGCCAGTGCATCCGCGTACCCGCCTCCGACGGTCACATGGCCGCCGTGTTTGCGACCTTTGAGAAAAAGCCCTCCATGGACGTTATTAAAGAACGTTGGGCAGCCTTTAAGGGACGCGCGCAGGAGCTCTGTCTTCCGTCGGCACCGAAGCAATTCCTGCATTATTTTGAGGACGAAAACCGCCCCCAGACGAAACTTGACCGTATGCTTGAAAACGGCATGGCGATCTCCGTGGGACGGCTGCGCGAAGACACGCAGTACGACTGCAAATTTGTCTGCCTCAGCCACAATACGCTGCGCGGCGCGGCCGGCGGCGGCGTTTTGATGGCGGAGCTCCTCTGCGCCGAGGGCTATATCAAATAACTATTGCCTTATAGGAGGTTCGTTTATGAAAACACCCGTATTTACAGGGTCGTCCGTCGCCATTGTCACACCCTTCCGCGACGGAAAAATAAATTATCGGAAGCTCGGTGAGCTCATTGATTTTCAGATTGACGGCGGAACATCCGCCATCACCATATGCGGGACAACAGGAGAAAGCTCCACATTGTCCCTCGAAGAGCACATGGAAGCCGTCGATTTCTGCGTCAAGTATGTCAACAAACGCGTCAAGGTCATAGCAGGCGCTGGCAGCAACGACACAATAGCCGCTGTTCTCCTGTCGCAGGAAGCCGAGAAGTCCGGCGCTGACGCGCTGCTGTCCGTCACACCGTACTATAACAAAACGACGCAGCGCGGCCTCATCAAGCACTATACTTATATTGCAGACAGGATCGGCATCCCGATGATCGTTTATAACGTCCCGGGACGAACCGGGCTTTCCTGTACCGCTGATACCTACAGGGAACTGTCGAAGCACCCGAATATCAACGGCGTCAAGGAGGCTTCCGGCAGCTTTCCGCTGATCAATTCGACGATTGCTGCCTGCGGGGACGACTTTCACGTCTGGAGCGGCAACGACGACGAGACGCTTCCGATGATGTGCATCGGTGCGAAAGGCGTCATCTCTGTCGTCGCCAATATTCTGCCGGCATTTATGGCGGAGCTGTCAAGTCTGTGCCTGAACGGCGATTTCAGGCGCGCCGCCGGGCTCCATTACAAATATCTCGACATTATGGGAAAGCTCTTTGTCGAGGTCAACCCGATCCCCGTCAAAAACGCGATGAACATGATGGGTATGGACGTCGGGGAGCCGCGGCTTCCGCTGTGTGATATGGACCCCGCGAATTTTGATAAGCTGAAAGCGGCCATGCAGAAGCTCGGCCTTGTTAAATAATGCTCAAGGAGAACATATCATGCTGAAGATGGTCATTTCGGGCTGCAACGGTTATATGGGGCGAACCGTCGCCCGTATCGCGGCCAACGATCCTGACATTGAGGTTGTGGCGGGCTTCGATTTAAACGCCGTAAAACTCGACTGTTACCCCGTATATGCGGACCCTATGGAGTTTTCCGGTTCCGCCGATGTCGCCGTGGATTTTTCAAACCCCTCGGCGCTTGATGGTCTCCTGCGGTACAGCGCAGAAAAAAAGCTCCCGCTTGTCCTCTGTACGACGGGTTATGATGAAGGGCAGCTCGACTTGATTCGTAACGCGTCGAACAGGACGCCTGTCTTCAGAACGGGCAATTTGTCTGTTGGCGTCAATCTTATGGTTGATCTGATCAAACGCGCCTGTTCTTTTCTGGGCGAAGGCTTTGACGTCGAGATCAATGAACGGCACCACAGGAGAAAGGTCGACGCCCCCAGCGGCACGGCTCTGATGCTGGCCGACGCCGCGCGGGAAGCGCTCCCCTATGACGCCGCGTATGTCTATGAGCGCCAGAGCGTCCGGCAGCCGAGAGGAAACCATGAGATCGGCATATCATCGCTGAGAGGCGGTACGATCGTCGGAGAGCACGAGATCGTCTTCGCAGGGCTTGACGAGGTGCTCGAAATCAAGCACACAGCCTATTCCAGGGATGTTTTCGCCGCCGGCGCTGTCAGAGCCGCGAAGTTTATGGCCAGCATCAAAAAACCGGGCATGTACGATATGAAAGACCTGCTGAGACAGGAATGAATCATTTACAGAAGTCCGGGCTTTACGCCCGGGCTTTTTAATAATCTATCGAATAAATTGTATTATCGTCTTTCAACTCGATTTCCCTTATTGACACATATATGATTTAATGTATACTAAACTTAAATCTTCGTATATTCTGACCAATTATGCGAATGCGAAGGGGCCATTTCATGGATAGATTCGACGATATAATTTTAAAAATCATCTCTCTTGAATGGGATATGTTTCAGGCAGTCAACGAGGGCGGACCACGCGCCTCCTGCCAGGATGACCGCGTCACCTTTGAGGGGATGCGCCGCGGGCAGTTTGAGGCGTGGTCACGGGATGCCTGCCAGAGCTACCTCGAGGATCTTCTGAACGCCGTCCTCGACGGGCGCAATCTTGTTGCGGAAAAGTATATTCATATGATGAGGTACACGTCGCCCGCCCAGTATAACGAACTGATCAAGCAACTCCCTGCCCCGGACGGGAAAACTGCGGAACTGGCGCGGGAGATCTCCGATAAAATGCTGGAGCAGACGGTACAGCTATTTAGCGACTATCCGTACGTATCCGGTTCTGGACGGCCTTTGCGCTCCGTTTCCGATTTTTCCGGCGTCACATCGATTGAAACGTATCAGCTTGGCGAGCTGCTCACCTATTCGGCCAAAACACTCGGTTACCTAAAGGCCCACCTGTTGGCGCTCGAGAAAGACGGCAGCTCGCTTGCACGCGTCATTCTCGGGAATTCAGCAGGGCATTATGGCTATAAAACGCTGGAGGAGGCTGAAGCCGCGGCAAAAGCACGCGTTGACGGCGCGGGTATCCAGGTTTCATTCGGCTGCGACGGCGATGCCAGCCAAACGCTTCAGCTATGAACGACTTCTATGAAAAGCTCGACGCGCTCTATCAGTCCAGCAACCTGCAGGCTGTCGAAGACTATGTCAAGCAGTATTTGAACCTCCTACAGACAGACGGGATGGATGAAAGCCCGGAGTATGCGTCTGTGATAAATGAGCTCGCCAGCTTTTACCGCGGCGTCAGCCGCTATCAGGAATCGGCGGAGCAGTTTTCAAAGTCACTTTTGATTCTTGAGCAAAACGGCATGAAACCGTCCCTGCAGTACGCGACTGTTTTGTTAAACCGTGCCGGCCTTCATCGTCTCACGGGCAGCCCGGAGAACGCCATATCCATGTTTTTAGAAGCGAAAGATATGCTTGCCGCCTGCGGCCTGGCAAACGACTACGCTTACGCAAGCGTCCTCAACAACCTCTCTTTAGCTTACCAGGACATCGGGGATTACAAAAACGCTTACGGCACGGCGTTTGAGTCTTATCAGCTCATGCTTCAAAATGAAGCAAGCGACCACGAAATTGCCACCTTTCTCAATAACCTTGCCGTTATTCGTTTTAAGGAAGGCGCGCTCATTGAGTCGGAAGGGCTTATTGACAGGGCGCTGCACATTTATAACGATATGAAAGAGCAAAACGTCCACCACGCGGCGGCACTGACGACGAAGGCGTCACTTCTTTACCGCATGGGCAGGTATCCCGAAGCGCTGGATTTCTTTCAAAACGCGCTCGGCCTGACGGAAGCGTTCTTTGGTAAAAATACCGAGTACGCCGTCGGGGAGCGCAATATATCAATGGTATACGAAGCGTTGGGTGATGATGCTTCTGCTCAGCAGCACATGAAAAGCGCGCTGTCTCTCATTGAAGCCATTCTCGGAACCGATCATCCCCGCGTTGACGAATTCCG
This sequence comes from uncultured Papillibacter sp., assembly GCA_964544005.1. Classification (GTDB taxonomy): domain Bacteria; phylum Bacillota; class Clostridia; order Oscillospirales; family Oscillospiraceae; genus Sporobacter. The sequence goes on along the minus strand of CAZJCH010000002.1, from coordinate 1,428 downwards.
CGTTTCTGCCGAAAGGCTCGCGTTAAAGGTGCAGGGCTCATGAAAGGACTTGAACTCAGCCGCCGGTACTTTTTCGAGGTCGCCGAGCCACAGCTGAAAAGAGACCATCCGGACATATACGGGCGTTTAGCCGCGGGCCTTGTGGGAAACGGCTCCGAGTGCTTCGGCTATGACGACGAGCTTTCCCGCGACCACGACTGGGGCGTCGATTTCTTTCTATGGGTACCCGATAATGACAGGGGCCGAATTCCGGACCTGACAGAGTGGAAAAACAAGCTGTTTACTGAATATCCGCCGGAATTCATGAGATCGCGCTCCGAATACGGCGCACGGATCGGCGTCATGACGGTCGGAGATTTCTACAAAAGTCTGATCGGCTACCCGGAGGGCCCGAACGAGATCGGCGACTGGCGCCGGATCCCCGAGGAAAATCTGGCCATGGCGGTCAACGGAGAGGTATTCATTGATCATGCCGGTCTGTTTGCAGCCACGCGGGAGAAGCTGCTGCGCTACTACCCGGAGGACCTCCGGAAGAAGAAGCTCGCCGCGCGGTGTATGGCTATCGCCCAGACCGGACAGTACAACCTCAACCGCTGTTACAAAAGACAGGACTGGGTGACGTACAGGAGCGTCATGGCGCGTTTTACCGACAACATCATTTCAACCGTTTTTCTTCTGAACAAAGTCTTTAAGCCGTTTTATAAGTGGGCTTACAGAAGGATGACGGAGCTTCCCATTCTTGGCAAGGAAATCGGCGATAAGCTCAAAACAGCCGCGGTGACGGGCGGTCTCGACGCAGAGGCCTTCGATGCCCTCCAAAAGGAGGTCGGAGAAATCTGCGCCCTGCTCACAGCTGAGCTTCAGCGTCAGAGACTGGCCTTAAATGGCGATTGGTTTATGACAACACACGGCGAAGAGATCCAACAGAGCATACAAGACAGTTTTCTGCGCGCTCTGCCCGCGCAGTACGAATAAGGAGGCGAAACCATGAGCAAAAAGGTACTTGTCATCGGCGGCAGCGCTTTCACCGGGCGCGTCTTTTGCATTCAGATGTCCAAAAACGAAGAATACGAGCTCCACGTCGTCAACCGCGGGCAGTTTCCGCTGAACCTCAAGGGCGTGAAGGAGTATAAATGCGACCGTCATAACCCCAGAATGATCGCGCGGCTCCTCCCAGCCGATATGATTTTCGATGTTATGATTGACTTTCCGGCCTACAACCCGGGCGAGGTAAGCTCGTTGCTTGAGGCTCTCAAAGGCCGGGTCAGGCAGTATATCGTCTTTTCAACGGCCAGCGTTTATGAGCCTTTCGATAAAACCGTGAAGAAGGAGGGCGATCCTGTCGTCACAAAATCCGAAGGCGACAGGGTGTCGGACTACATTTATAATAAGATTCTGCTGGAACGGGAGACGATCACGACCTGCAAG
>CAZJCH010000001.1:27496-30526 GCA_964544005.1 uncultured Papillibacter sp. | reverse complement strand
GCGTGATATCTTCAAAGGGCTCACACAACAAAAGGCTTGACAAACAATGGCGTATACGGTTAAATACCAAACGGGTATCTGCTTTGGACGAGAAGCGGTTATCAAATCTATAATCATTCTGCATAAAACAATATAAGCCAGAACAGAGGTGGACGAGCCTCTCTTAAGAATCGGACTGCATGACAAGACTCGGTTTTGTCATGACTGGCGCTGTTGAGCGCTTTGACGGTCTTGTTTTGAGGGGGCTTGTTGTTTTATGTACATACAATGGCGATCCGCCAAGAAGGAGACTTATATATGAGAAAAATTATCGTATTCGCTTTGAGTGTCATATTGGTTTGCGCTCTTATCACAGGCTGCGGTACGTCAGACAAGCCGGCGGCAAGCAGCGACCCCCCGGCCCCGGTTTCGGCTGAATCGTCACCTGCGGTGTCAGAGTCCGCACCTGTTTCGCCGAAGGGTGTTCTGATGATGGCAACGACAACAAGCACCGATAACACCGGCCTTCTGGATTATCTGGCGCCGAAATTCCTGGAGGATACGGGCTGGGAGCTTCAGTGGACCGCAGTCGGCACGGGCGAGGCTTTGCAGCTGGGCATGGACGGCGAGGTTGATGTCGTTCTGGTGCATGCAAAGGCCAAGGAAGAGGCCTTTGTCGCTGACGGCTACGGTGTCGAGCGCTTCCAGGTCATGTATAATGACTTTGTCATCGTTGGACCCGATGATGGGCCAATTGCATATAACAGTGATATCTCTGCCGTCTTTACACAGATTCTGAACGATCAGCTTGTATTCATTTCTCGTGGCGATGATTCGGGTACGCATACAAAGGAGTTGGGCATATGGGATAAACTTGCCCTTGATTATGAATCCAATACGAACTATATTTCAGCCGGCGCAGGGATGAGCGATACAATCATCATGGCCAACGAAAAACAGGGTTATGCCTTGGCTGACCGCGGAACATGGCTGGCCACGTCGCAAAATGCCGACGACGAGATCACCCTTGAGATCATCTGCGAGGGGGACAGCAGTCTTTTAAACCAGTATGGCGTCATCGCTGTCAATCCCGAGAAGTATTCCGACGTCAATAACGAAGCGGCAAATGCGTTTATCGAATGGATCTGCTCCGATGAAGTACAGGCGATCATCGGACAGTATGGCGTTGCCGAATACGGAGAACCCCTGTTTATCCCGAATGCCGCGTAAGCAAATAATAAGGCGCGGAGCACGTCTCCGCGCCTTGTTCATGCGGAGGTAGACTTTTTGGTTTCAGATTTTTACGGACAGATCGGATCGCTGGATTCCGTTCGTGTGACGCTTATCCTGTCTTTTTTCTCAACACTTTTTTCCTCGGTCTTAGGAATTTCCCTGGGCTTGTGGCTTGAACGCCACCGATTCCCGGGGAAAAGACTGATCATCCGGGTTAATCGAACGTTAATGGGGATGCCCTCGGTTGTAGTGGGCCTTGTGACTTATATGCTTCTGATGCGCAATGGTCCTCTTGGCTTTCTCAACTGGCTTTTTACAATACAGGGGATGATTGTTGCCCAGACGATAATCATTACGCCGATTATCTGCGGAATGATCTTAACGTACGCCAATCGTATCGCACCCGAGGTAAGAAGCTTTGCACGATCCATGGGTGCAAACAGGCGTCAGACGAGTCTGCTGATGCTCAAGGAAATGAAGAATGAGATGTATTTTGCCGTCGTTACAGGCTTTGGCCGCTCAATCAGCGAGGTCGGCGCTGTGCTGATCGTCGGGGGTAATATCAAAAACAGCACCAGAACCATGACGACAGCAATCTCAACTCTTAAAAGTGCGGGGGTATTTTCTGACGGCATATTCCTCGGCGTCGTCCTGATGGTGATGGCATTTGTAATCCAAACAGCGGCGGATCGTTTCCGGAGGGAGGATCATGTCGATGAGAATTATTAGCCTGCAGAAGAAATTTAAGGAATTTCAAATCGATATACAGGACTGGACATTCGAGGACGGCTTGATTCATGGGCTTATCGGGCCAAACGGCAGCGGCAAATCGACGCTGGGTAAGCTGCTGGCCGGATTGATCGCAGCTGACATAAAGAAGGTCGATTTCGGTGGCCTGACAGCACAGGAAATCACTATATCACCGCAAAACCCGTACATGATGCATGACACTGTCTACAAAAATCTTGTTTATCCTCTTAAGCTTCGAAATATCACGCCTGAAAAAGAGATGACGGACCGTTGGCTGGAATTGTGCGGGCTAAAGGCGTACGAAAAAGCCAGCGCCCGAAGCTTGTCTATTGGACAGAAACACAAGCTGTCTATTGCGCGGGTGCTGATATTTGAGCCCAAGTTTATTATCATTGATGAGAGCCTTTCAAGCCTTGATATTGACTATGCGGAAGCCTTTGGCCAGGAGATTCTGCGCATACAGAAGAAAACCCCAAAAACCTGGATCATTATCAGCCACCAGCCGGCCCACATCCTGAAGCTGTGTGACAAAATTCACTTTATAAACAACGGATGCCTGCTTAAATCCGGCACCCCGGAGGAGTTGCTGGGACAGACTGAAATTCCGGAGCTCATTCGTTTTTTAAAACATGAAATAATCTGATGCGGGGCTGAAGAACAAGCCCTGCATATTTTTTCCTGACGAGACCGATTTTTGTCATAAATGCCAAAGACGGCATCCCACGCTTATGATAATGAATGTTGCGGTGTTTTTTTTGTTATGGTATGTTTATGATAGTATACTTAACAAAGAGGTAATGATTATGAACGGATATATTGGCAAGGTCTTGATTGCCGACCTGACAAGTAAAACATTCGAAACACGCGAGTTGGACCCGGAATGGACACGGCTTTATTTCGGAGGCGACGCGCTGGGGGCACGGTATCTGTATGAGCTGATGCCTGCGAAGACGCCGGTGTTCGCACCGGAAAGCGTCGTCGGCTTCGTCTCCGGACCCGTCAACGCCACAAAGGCTTTTATGGGCGGAAGGTTCTCTGTGGTCAGCAAATCGCCGGTGACAAACGGCT
>CAZJCH010000001.1:15108-27461 GCA_964544005.1 uncultured Papillibacter sp. | reverse complement strand
CGACGCTTCCGCCGGCGGCAATTTCGGGCCGTTTATGCGTAAAGCCGGCTTTGACGCGCTCTTCGTGAAGGGCATTTCCGACAAGCCCGTTTATATCCTCCTGGATGACGGACGCGCGGAATTTCGCGACGCGTCGCAGCTTTGGGGTAAAACCGTTTCGGAAACAGACGCGGAAATCAAAAAAGAATTGGGAGACACCCGCGTATCCACAGCCCTGATCGGGCCGGGCGGCGAGCATTTATCGAATATGGCGGCCGTTATCGCCGATTGCCACAGGGCGGCGGCCAGAGGTGGCCCGGGCGCCGTCATCGGCTCGAAAAATCTCAAGGGCATTGCGGCGCGGGGCAATCAAACGGTCCCGGTCTATGACGAGGCGCGTGTTGCGGAAATCAATAAGGCGTGGAACGACCACGCGAACGGACGGGGCGCCGTGCCGGTGGGCAAATTCAGGGTGACGGGCACCTCCTCGGATTATGACTCCAGCGTGTTTATGTCCGACGCGGGCATAAAGAACTGGCTCGGTACGCCGGACGACATGACGGAGGAGCAGATTAAAAGCCTGACAGGCGCCATCATGGACCCGAAGTACAAGACAGGCAAGAACGGCTGCAACGCCTGCCCCGTTCAGTGCGGCGCGCTCTATCACGTCAAAAACGACAGCTATGATGTTCACGCTAGCCGTCCTGAGTATGAATCTCTGGGCGCTTTCGGCAGTATGCTTTTAAACGGGGATTCCGATACGGCGGTTCTGTGCAACTGGTATTGCAACGAATACGGGTACGACGTCTTGTCCTTTGGCGGTACTATCGCCTGGCTGATGGAGTGTTATGAAAAGGGACTGTTTACCATTGATGAGCTTGACGGTATTGACTTAAAATGGGGCGATGCCAACGCCATCCTGGCTATGACAAAGCGCATATGTGATTTCGAGGGCGTCGGTATCCCGCTCAACCGCGCATCCCGCGGCGCCGCCGATTCCTTCGGCAAGGGTCATGCGTGCCTGACGACTGCAGGCGGCATTGAGATACCGATGCACGGTTCCAGATACAACCCGGGACTGGCGCGTGCTTTCCAGTATGACCCAACGCCTGGCCGTCATGTAAAGGGCGGCCTGGGAGTCCCCTACGGTCACCAGCCGCCGGAGGTAAAATATGATTATACGAACACGGGGGAACGGGATAAAGCCGGCCTTGAGGAGTGGGAATTCAACAACCTGTCCGGCTTCTGCAGCTTCGGCGGTTTTCTGTTGGGCCCCGGAGCCAGGTATCAATATGCCGATGCGGTCACCGGTTACGGCTTTACGCCCGAAGACTATACAAAGCTTGGCTTGCGGGCATTTACAATCCGCAACGCCTTCAATCTGCGCGAGGGATACCGGCGGAAGGACCACGATATCGCGCCTCGTCTCGTCGGAAAGCCGCCGATGACGGAGGGCCCCCTGGCGGGGATCACCGTCGATAACGAGCTGATGGCCGACAATTTCTACAAGGCGCTGGGTTGGGACGTTGAAACCGGCGTCCCCTCCAAAGTGTTTTTGGAGGAGCTTGGCGGCTTGGAGTGCGTCATCAAAGACCTTTACGGAAAGGATTCGTGAAATATGAACGTCACTGTCAAATACAGCGTCCGCGATCTTGTGGGCGACATGCGGGACGGCGAATATACGCTCCCGGAGGGGACGACTGTTGACGGTCTGATCCGCGCGTCCCAGGCGGAAGTCGGAAAAGTATTGAGCGCGGATATCACAAACAGCTTTATTTTCCTCGTCAACAGCAAGCCGGCCACCTGGGCAACAGAGCTGAAGGACGGCGACAAGCTGCGCGTGCTGTATAAAATCCTGGGCGGATAAATATACAAGAAAAGGCGCCGGTTATGGGGCGCCTTTTCAGTATGGAGGTAAAAATGGCACAGTATGAGCGCAATCATCCGGCAATCTCGCCGGCTGAACAGGAAATACTGGCGTCGAAACGCGTCCTCGTCGCGGGCTGCGGCGGACTGGGCGGTTATACAATCGAGTTTCTGGGCCGCATCGGCGTCGGGCGCCTGACAGTCGTGGACGGGGATGTTTTTTCCGATTCCAACTTAAACAGGCAGCTGCTGTCGACTCATGAGACGCTGGGAAGACCGAAACCGGTATGTGCCCTGGAGCGCCTTCATAGTGTTAATCCGAATGTCGAAGTGCTGCCCGTCTGCACATTTATCAGCGAAGAAAACGCCGAGGCGCTTTTAGAGGGAAACGATGTCGCCATTGATGCGCTGGACAACGGCCCGTCGCGCGTCATACTAGCCAAAGCCGCTCGGATACTTGGCATCCCGCTTGTCAGCGGCGCCATATCCGGCTGGCGCGGGCGTGTTTTTGTCCTGAGGCCTGACGATTTACCCGCCGACTTTCTGTGGAGCGGGGATTCGGGCATCCCATCAGGAAACCTCTGCTTTACAGCCTCGTGTACCGCCTCCGTCCAGGCGGCTGAGACAGTTAAGCTGCTCCTTGATCGTCCCGGGCTGCTGCACGGCCGCTTTCTGGAGATTGACCTGCTCGGCGGCCAATGGGAGGAGATCACACTGAGCCTCCGATAAGATGTCAATAAATATACCGACCCGTTTACAGGCAGCAGGATAACAAAGGTACCAGCAATGCCCCTTAAGGGGCATTGCTGGTACCAAGCCCTCCCAGGGCTATTCATGCCTCCGGCTCAGCCGGAGGTTTTAGCTTGTCACACAAGATATTGAATGGGTCAGCCGCGTTCGAACCCTTCCGGTTTGTAGTTCAGCATCACGTTATAAACCTCGGCATCACTGGTGGAGATTTCGAGATCAGGACGTCCGGAGGCTAAGAAGTGGACCAGAAAGGTTCCCAGGCTATTATCATCGCCCTGCGATGGAGAAAGACGGTAACCGGCAGCGGAAAGCATGTCGGCGAATGTATACCATTGGTCAAGCGTATCAATTTGCTTCATAGCAACCTCGAAAGTATAGATTTTTTTAGCCAATACGGACTAAAAAGAAAGATGAGAGAACCGAAAAACCTAGATTACTTTTGTTCCGTGTCGCTGGCAGCAGGAGAAGGAACCAAATTAGGGGATAGCCGTAAACCTTTGCTAAGTATAATTGAAAAGTCCTATATTTGCAAGGAAAACATTACGGCGATATGAGTTGTTATGAGTTGGTGTTATTAGTTGGGTCCGAAAAAGCAATGCGGTCGGCGAACTCTTCGGGCCCCTTAAGGGGCATTGCTGGCACCGGGACCTGACGGCCGCAGAGGGCGCCGGACCAACCGGCGTTTGTTTTGACGAGCGGGCAGCCCTTGGGACAGGCGACACAGATGACCTTGCTCGCAGTGCTGTTTCCGGCTGCACCGGTATGTTCTACAGCAAGCGCGGCTCTTTTGCTGCCTGTTCGGACAAATTCAGCGGCTGCCCGGCCGACCTCTTCACCCTCTCGCGTCACATCGTCAACGAGATCGTGGACATAGCAGGCGTTGCCGCACAGGAACAGCCAATCCGGCAGAACACCGTCGCCGGCGACCTGTTCCGACAGCTCACGCTCCGGGATGAGGCCGACAGAAGTGATGAGCGTATCACAGGCGATAAATTCCTCGTGCCCATCGGTCAGATCACGTATTGTGACGCCTTCAATCCGGGCAGTGCCGTGGACTCCCGTCACAGTGCACAAGGTTCGGAGGGAGATGTTGAGGTGCTCGAGGCAGTTGATTCGATTTCGTTCGAGGCCGCCGCAGCGCGCTTCTTTTTCGAGAACGGCGATAACGGTCTTGCCCAGAAGCGTCAGCTGCCGCGCCATAATGAGACCCACATCGCCGGAACCAAGAATGACAAAACGGTTCCCAATGTCATATCCGCCGAGGTTGACCATTTTCTGAGCGCTACCGGCAGTAAAGATACCGGACGGCCGGGTGCCGGTGACGGGAAGCGCGCCGATTGGGCGCTCCCGGCAGCCGGAGGCCAGGATGACGGCGCCAGCTTTCACACGGCTCAGGCCGAAGATTGGACTGCTCAAAAGCGCGGTGCCGTCCGCTTTCAGATCGATGACAGATGTGTCTGTCAGTACAGCGATAGGGAGCGTGCGGAGCTTTTGGAGATACCGGCAGGCGTATTCGGGGCCTGTCAGCGCCTCGCCGAAGGTGGTCAGGCCGAAACCGCTGTGCAGGCATTGCTGTAAAATTCCCCCGAGCTGTTCCGCCCGTTCGGCAAGAAGGATTTCCTTGCAGCCGGCCTCCCGGGCGCCCAGCGCGGCGGCCATGCCGGCCGGGCCGCCGCCGATAATCAGAAGCTCGCAGTCAGTCATGGTCCGTTCCTCCGATCACAGTCGAACCGGAACGGTCTTTTTGTATGTCGTTAATCGGGACACCCAATTCCCGCGACAGGAGCTCAATGATGCGCTGGGTGCAGAAACCGCCCTGGCAGCGTCCGGAGCCGGCCCCCGTCCGGCGTTTGACGCCGTCAATTGTTTTTGCGCCCAGGTTCCGGCGGATGCTGTCGATGATCTCGCCTTCAGAGATACCGCGGCACCGGCATACGATCCGGCCGTAAGCAGGATTCGCCCGGACGTACTGAGCCCGGATTTCCTCAGACAGCGCCCTCAGGCGCAGCGGAACGGGATTATGTGGATTAAATGCGTCATTCAGCTGTAATTTACCTAAAAGCTCGGCCATGCGGTCTGCGGCGTAGAGGCCCAGCTCCTGCGCACAGGTCAGGCCGGGCGTTTTGATACCGATAAAACTGAGAAAATTCGGGGCGTTGTCAGCTTCGTGGAGAATAAAATCGGAAATGCCTTTATCCTCGCGCCGCAAACCGCCCGTATCGGGATCCGGGCGCACATAAAACGGATTGGGACGGACCGCGCCGAACGAGCGGATAACATGCGCCATAGGCAGCGCGGGTATGACCAGCTCTGCCAATTCGCGGAGTCTCTCGAGACCCTCGGCGGAGGTGGGAAAAGCATCACCCTTTTCTCCGGCAACGACCCTGGAGGGGCCGAGCAGAATGTTGCCGTCAACGGTGGGAACAAGCGTCAGACCCTTACCCTTTTCCTCAGGCTCGTGAAAGATGACGTGCCGGATCACTCCGGCTGCTTTTGTATCAAGAACATAGTAATCGCCAGCCCCCGGGAAGATTCGTACGGACGGCTCCGCAACCATTTCGTGGATCACATCGGCATTTAAGCCGGCGCAGTTGATGATTCCCCGTGTGTGAATTACACGGCTGCCCGCTTCGAGCAGGAAGCCGTCAGGCGTTTTCTCGATGCGTGTGACGGTTGCGTTGAAATGAAACGCCGTGCCGTTATGAACCGCGTTTTCCGCCGCGGCAATCCCCAACTCCCAGGGGATAACCGTTCCCGCCTCCGGCGCGCAGAGCCCGGCCGTGACGGCGGAGCTTAGATTCGGCTCCATGGCCAGCACTTCCTCGCGGGACAGCAGCGCCAGACCGCGTACGCCGTTAGCAAGCCCCTGTGTCATTTTTTTGCGCAGGACTTCTTCCCCATGAGGGCCAAAGCTGATCATCAGCGTGCCGCACGGGGAATAACGGACGCCCAGATGACGGCAGAGTTCGCCGAATGTCTGTGCGGACCTTACGCACATCCCGCTTTTGAGTGTTTCCGGTTTTGTATCGATACCGCTGTAGACGATGGCGGTATTGGCGCGGCTGATGCCGGTGCAGACATCCTCCCGCCCTTCAAGCAGTGCGGCAGAAAGCCGGTACCGCGTCAGGGCGCGCGCCGTAAAGCAGCCCAATAGGCCGCCGCCGATGACGATGACATCGTATCGTTCCATATCAAAATCTTTCGCGGACAGAGCCGGGCTTGTCCAGCGTATAACCGCCCAACAGCTCAAGCCGGGACCGGAATTCGGCGCTTTGCAGAGCTTCAAGCAGGCGGCCGACAAGGTGTGTGCCCCAGGCGTAATCGGGTATCAGCAGATCGTACTGTTCATCACAGACGGGGATGAGGTCAAGACCGTACAGCTTCGCGGCCGAATAGATGCCGAGGCCAATGTCTGCCGAATCGGCGGCAATCAGAGCGGCAACAGCGGTGTGGGTATATTCCTCGCGTTCATAGCCGTAAATGGCCGACGTGTCAATGCCTGCTTTTTTAAGAAGGTAATCGCAGAGTACACGTGTACCCGAGCCCCTCTGACGATTGACATACCGAAGCTCAGGCCTGGCAAGATCGGAGATGCCGGATAGCTTTTTCGGATTCCCTTTGGCCACTATCAGACCTTGGGTTCGCTGGACGCACTCAACCAGCCGCACGCCGCCATTGGGGAAGTATTTTTTTATAAACGATGAATTATACTGTCCTGTTTTTTCGTCCAGCAGATGTGTCCCGGCCAAATGCGCCTCGCCCCGCCGCACGGCCATGATACCCCCCATACTGCCCACATGCGACGAGCTCATGGAGATATCACCCCATAAGACGCGCAGCAGGTCGGACAATTCATCAAGCAGAGGATCATGGCTGCCAATGGCGACAAGGTTGTTCTTCAGCTCGCCGACAGGACGCAGGAGCCGGACCTTAACGGCCGCGCCGCTCTCATAGCCTTCAAGCCCCTGGGGTATATTCAGAATACCGTCGGCTTTCATAAAGGAACTGACAACGCCGGCGCCCCGGCTGAGAGGCGAGGCGATCAGGCGGTCCTGGACATAACCAAGCTTGACCCGGATAAACTCTTCATATTTAAGTGATGATATCACGGCTTTTGAGAGAACAGCCTCCTCCTCGTTGTTCTGATAAGTATGCCGTTTCGTCAGGGTGTCAATGATGGGACGGAGCAGCTCCTCGATAACGATGATACCGGAAACGGGGTAACCGGGGATGCCGAGAATGGGTTTTTTCCCCTGATATCCGAGAATAGCCGGCTTGCCGGGCTTGATGGCAAGTCCATGGTAGAGTACCTCGCCGACCTCCTTGATAGCCTGGGTGCTGAAATCCTCGCGCCCCGCGGAGGAGCCCGCGTTGACAAGCACAACGTCGCACTGCCCGAGAGCGGCGGCGATGGCGTCACGAAGCAGGGTCAGCTCATCACGGACAATCGGGAAAATAACGGGCTCGGCGCCCCATAAGCGAAGCATGGCGGAGAAGATCGCGGAGTTGAACTCGGGGATTTCACCCTGACCCGGTGTCGGTGTCGGCGGGACGATCTCGTCGCCTGTGGGGATGATGCCGACGACCGGCCTTTTTACGACGACGAGCTCATGAACGCCTCCAGCAATCAACGCGCCGATAGCAGAAGGACTAAGCTCGGAGAAGGAAGGAAGAAGCATATCACCCGCGCAGATATCCTCACCGATCTGACGGACATGCTGCCAGGGCGCCGCCGGCTGATACAGCCTGGCGCCGCCTACCGCTTCGATAACATCCTCAATCATAACGACGGTATCGCAGCCTGGCGGCAGCGGGTCGCCGGTGTCTACTGCAATATACTGCGCTTCCGTCAGGAAAACAGGCGTCGTTTCTGTTGCCCCATACGTCAGCCTGGCATCAAGAGCAATACCATCCATGGCGCTGGCGTTATAATGGGGCGAACTGATGCGCGCATAAACAGGCCCTGCGGTGATCCGCCCGGCTGCAGCGTGAACGGGAATGGTTTCGGAAGACGGGGCCATGCCGTATTCAGCCAGCAGCGCCATATACTCTGCCCGCGCTTTGTTCAGCGGGACATTTGTCAGATATTCAAAACCCATAACAGCTCCTCCTCGTATTTAGTCCCATAATGTAACCGGGATAACCGCGCCGCGCGGAATGCCCTCACAGTCACGGGGGATGCAGATATAGCCGTCGGTACCGGATAAACTGGTGATGAGGCCCGATTTGCCGCGAACAGGGTGCGCTGTCACCAGCTCCGGTGTTTCCTCGAGCCGGACGCCCATGTACTCGGCGCGCCCGTGATTGGATGACACTGTCATACCGAGCCTGGCTGACACAGCCCGGGGCTTGAATTCTGAGCCCAGAAGGCGCGCGATCAGCGGGCGGACAAAAAGCCGGGTGATAAAGTATGCGGCAACGGGATGACCGGGAAGCCCGAACACCGGCTTGTCATCCATGACGCCGAGAATTGTAGGCTTGCCGGGCTTCATGGCAATGCCGTGCAGCAGAATACTGCCGCCCCGTTCGATGACCCGCGCTGTTGCATCCTTCATGCCCACCGAGCTGCCGCCCGATATCAGCACTATATCGCATGAAGCACAGGCCTGCGCCACAGTCTTTTCCAGCAAGGCTTCATCATCTTTTAAGATGCCATAGGGCTTTACCCGGCAGCCCAGCTCGGCGACTGCGGCCGCTAAAAGCAAGGAATTGACATCACGGATCTGTCCTTTTTCAGGTTTAACGGAACAGTCGACCAGCTCGTCGCCGGTTGAGATAATTCCGACCACCGGTCTCGCTGACACCAGGGCGCTGCGGATGCCAAGCGCAGCAAGCGCCCCGATGTCATGGGCCATCAGCCGATGTCCTGTTCTAAAAAGAACTTCTCCGGGGCTGATATCATCCCCGCGGAAGATCAGGTTTTCTCCGGGTGCGGCGGGCTTTGTCACGCCGATTGTGCCGTCGCCGTAGTCCTCGGTATATTCGAGCATTACAACGGCATCGGCGCCGTCCGGCACGTCCCCGCCTGTTGGGACGACCATACAAAAGCCCGGCTGAAGCCGTTCGGGGGCGACATCGCCCATCCTGATTTCACCCATGAGCGGCAGAAGCGCGGGAATGCTCTCCGAACAGCCGAAGGTATCCCGTGCCATGACGGCATATCCGTCCACGGTTGACCTGTTGAAATCCGGAACAAAATCCTCTGCTGCGATATCGGCGGCCAGGATTCGGCCTGCGGCTTCCGATATATCAATCAGCTCACCCGGCATTGAAATCGAAAAGGTTTCACTGATGAGCTCCAGGACCTCATCAGGAGTCCTGACGTTAAGCAAATGATCACCCCGATAAAGCAAAATTTGACGCATATTATTTTAGCAGATATTTTGACAAACGTACAGGGCAGTATATACAGATAATTACCTTTCTGCAGCTGAAAATATGCGTGTCAGCCAACGTTCATATTTGATATGATATCAATATGATGCTACAATGTGATTTGTCAGAATAAAGAGTAAAGCTCAAGTGGAAGGTGAAAATGATGGCGCGCATACCGTCGACATGCAAAGCGGCTGTTTTATCAGAGTACGGGAAGGCCCTTGAGATCCGTGATGTACCAGTTCCGGAGGTGCAGGATGGCGGAATACTTGTCAAGGTCGAGATGGCGGGCATCTGCGGCTCGGATATACATATCGCCCAAGGCCGGCTCGGCATTAAGGCGCCCCTGCCGTTTATTATGGGCCATGAAACCATTGGAAGAATTATCGAACTCGGCAGAGGCCGCACCCACGATGCCGCAGGGGAGCCGCTCAAACCGGACGACCGGGTCATGTGGGCGCATGCCGACTGTTATGACTGCTATTATTGCAATATTTTACGCAAACCCATGCTCTGTGAACAGCGGATCGGCTATGGCATGTCGCCCCTGGACAAGCTGATGGGCGGTTTTTCCGAATACGAATATGTGATCCCTGTGACGAAGGTCGTCAAAATACCCGATGAACTGACAGACGAGGAAGCCATCGGCGTTGCCTGTGCTTTCCGCAGTGTTGTCGCGGCTTATGAAAAGCTGGGCGGCATTGGCCTTGCGGATTCTGTCGTTATACAGGGCGCCGGGCCGGTTGGCCTTTATGCGCTTGTGCTCGCCAGAGAAGGCGGAGCGGGAGAAACGATCGTTGTCGGTGCGCCAAAGGAACGCCTGGAGCTGGCGAAGAAATGGGGTGCCGATCATGTGATTGACATCGATGAGGTAAGGGATCCGGAGGAACGCCGTTCGATCATATTAAGCCTCACTAAAAATCGAGGCCCGGAATTGGTCGTCGAGTGCTCCGGCTTTGCGCCGGCATTCTGCGAAGGCGTCGATATGGTGCAAAAGGGCGGCCGATACCTGATCATCGGGCAAACATCGCCTCAGGAAATCACCTTTACCCCATATAAAATTCTGCAGAAAAACCTTCAGATCATCGGGAGCGGCGGTGCGATCATTCACCACTTTTATAAAGCACTCGAATTTATTAAAACGCATAAGGATAAATATGCCTTTGGCGATATCGTCAGTAAAAAATACAAGCTGGAGGATATCAATATGGCGCTTAAAAGCATGCAGGCCGGACGAGAGATCAAGCCGGTTATAGACAACAGGGATCGTTAAGGCGTTTTTGAAAAGACGTGAGATATATGTAAAACGCGTCTGGGCATTCTTCAGATTTATATAGGTTAGACCCTAGATAACAAAATATGAGTAGAACCTATTTTATATATTTTGTCTTGTAAGCTTATAAAACCTTAGTGCCGCACATAGTGCAGAATATGCTATCTTCAGAGGGAAGCCTTACACCGCATTTTCTGCAAAATATTGGTTTAGAGACTTCTTCCGCAGGTTGAATTTTTTCAGTAACCTTCCCTTCGTGCCCAAGAATGATATCGTCATCCGTCTTAATCTGGTTTTGGTATATCTGAGAACTATTTCTGGAAGTTTTTTTAAACAAAGGTTTACGTTTTAAATAATAGAGGCCGACAAGAATTCCATATATTAACACACCGATAAACTGGCCTAAAACTGTTGCAGCAACAGACGGGAGATAGACCAAGTAAATTATAAGAATAATTAAACAATATAATGGCGAGGCGACTAAAAAGACCATAACGCTCTGCCATGCATACGGCTTCCAATTAATGAAACCTATGATACATACAATGGACAGTGTTATAGCGAGAATATAGTATGCTACGTCAATCAATGAATAGCTATTAAAAACCACATTACTCTGGTTAAAAACACCAACCAGACGCACTAAGGCTAATAATGCTCCTACTGGCAATGAAAAAAAACGAAAAAAATTATGAAACGCAAGCGGAGTTACATTCTGTATGTGATATTTTATCATAGCTATGCCTCTATCTTACTTTTTGTCCGCATTTGTCACAAAAAACACTATCTGACAACAAGGTGGCTCCACACGAATCACATATTACACGGTCATCAATCGATACTGGTTCGCTCAGACCAACTTCGCTGTTCGGCTCTAATTGACCCTGCTTCTTCGCAGACGCTTTTTTAACAGATTTTTTGATAAAATGATAAAGCATTATAGCAGCAGCAATAATACCGCCAGATATAGCCCCCATTACGCCCTTGCTTAAAGCTCCCGAGAATAAAGCAGTTGATGTATTGGCTGCTTGTTTGGGATAAGACGCGCCGAATTCTACGCTATCAACAACTTGTTTTACTAAATTTTTTTGAGCGGTTGATAATGCACCTTCATACGAGTGTAAGGTTATATTTATAGCGCGTCCGCCAAGTATTGTGTAATACTGTTTTCCATATGCTGTGCCGCCATATCCGTCGGGTTGCTTGATGTTCAGAGCGACAAATTTTGCCTGCGAATGCTCGTATAAATCGTAACTTAAAAATGTTATATTATCCGCAGTCAAACTGTTTATCACCTCGTCAACTAATGATTTTAGTTCAGAATCGCTATATCGTCGAAAGTCAGAAATTTCTTTAGAGCCATCATATTCAAGCATTGTTACGACGATTTCGTATACACCGTCATTTGCGAAGTCAGAAATAGCATTTAAGTAAATATTTGAGTCTTTATATGATTGAATTAAAGAATAACCATCCAGACCAAGGTATGAGAAATTTGGGTCATTCGGAGGTGAATCCTGTGTAAAAACTATTAAGCGGGAAGGTATAGTGATAATCATATCTATTTTTTCTATATTATAGAAATTGCTTCCGGACGCTAAAGCATTTTGTTGTATGGAAAATGAGAGTATTAATCCAATGATTATCAGTAATGCTCTCTTTTTTAATTTCACTTCTGCACATCCTTCACTAATGTATTGAGCGCTTTGGTATAAGTATGTCAGAACCTGTTGATTTTATTTACAAACGGTAATTAAAACACCAAAAGCCTTTAAAATTTCAACACTTGCTGAAATAACGCCGCAGCCCACACTTACCGCGTCTGTATGTGATTGACATTTTAAGCTGCTCGTGATATATATAAGAAAACTAAATGACAGTTTCCGAGCCTTTCGGTCTAAGGGCTGAAGCTTTTTAAAGCTGACGCCTATGACTGACCGGCCTGAGTTCGAGGCTATGTCGCCACGCGCTCACGGGGTCATTTTCAGAAATGAGTGGCCTTCACATATGAAAAGGAGACAAAACAAGAATCCCGTTTTTCGGGTGCCTGTACGTATTTAACGGCAGTCTGTTTTGCTCTTTTCAAACAGACTGCCGTTTATGTATTCTC
>CAZJCH010000001.1:0-15098 GCA_964544005.1 uncultured Papillibacter sp. | reverse complement strand
TGACACTCCTCTCTCCCGGGCGTGTTTCTGTATGGGGCAGGAACACGCCCACCCTTTATTTTCAGGAGTCCGGATAGGCCATGACGCTCGAAACCCCTGCAAAAGCACGCGTGCTGGGGTTTCAATTTGTTTAGTGTATGAGTATAATTCATTGTTATTTGTGTGAAATATGTATACGGACGGCTGATTGACTTTTCACCGGATAAAGAATACAATGAGCTTGTAAATACAGAGCTTGTAAATACAAGCTGGACCAATATAAAAATTTATTGTATGATATATACAACGGTATCATGTTGCCATTTCGTCGCCATGAACCTATGGGAGGTAAAATGAAAATACTGGTTTTAAACGCGGGCAGTTCCTCTATGAAATATCAGCTGATAGAAATGAATGATGAATCAGTGCTGGCAAAGGGGGTTTGTGAGCGAATAGGCATCGGGGGGCATCTTGTTCATAAGACATCGTCCGGATTTAAGCTGGATGTCGATATGAAATTCGCCACGCATCTTGACGCGTTCAGAACGATCATAAAAAAGCTGACGTCCGATGAGGGGAAGGTTATGGACGACATCAGTGAAATCAGCGCTGTCGGACACCGGTTTGCCCACGGCGGGGAGACGTTTATATCTTCCATTAAAATCACGGGTAGTATTATTAAAAAGCTGGAGCAGATCACGGAGCTCGCCCCTCTGCACAACCCTGCGTGTCTGGCCGGCATAAAGGCGTGCAGGCAGACGCTGGATGACTCAATACCGCAGGTCGCCGTATTCGATACGGCCTTCCATCAGACCATGCCTGATACAGCCTACATCTACCCGATCCCCTACGAGTATTATGAAAGAGACAAAATACGGAAATATGGCTTTCACGGCATATCCAACCGTTATGTCAGTCAGAGGGCTGCTGATTTATTAAAGAAGCCTCTCAAAGAAATTAAAATGGTAACGTGCCATCTGGGAAACGGGTCGTCAATCACGGCGATTAATAAGGGGAAATCCATCGATACCTCCATGGGCTATACGCCGCTGCCCGGCATCATCATGGGCACGCGTTCCGGCGATATCGACCCGTCGATCATTTCCCATATCAGCAACAAATACAGCATGTCCCATGAGCAGTTCACGGATATACTGAATAAAAAATCCGGTCTTTTGGGCGTTTCAGGTGTGTCCAACGATGTCCGTGATATTGTACAGGCCGCGAAAGACGGCAATCACCGGGCCAGCCTGACGCTCGCCATCCAGGATTACCAGATAAAAAAATACCTCGGCGCCTACGCCGCGGCGCTGGGAGGCCTTGACGCCGTTGTCTTTACGGGCGGCATCGGGGAGAACAATCCCAATCTTCGTTTCAATGTGTGCAGCGGCATGGAATTTCTGGGCATGAGCATTGATGACCAAAAAAACCAAACACAGACAGGTGTTGACCGAATCATCTCAGACGACGCGTCTCGCGTTAAAATCCTTGTCGTTGCCACAAATGAGGAGATCATGATTGCCCGCGATACTGTGAATATACTGGCAGACGCCCCGGCCGATGCCTGAATATAGCGCCATTTCCAGACTGACTGAAACCCCTGCAAGTAAAATTGCGGGGGTTAATTATTTGCCGGTATCGGGACAATATATTCTCATGTGGAATGACCCGGCATTTGAAACTGAATCTGCGGCAAAGGAACACAGCTATGCTTAAGACTGAAAAATACAGAAAGCCGGTGGCACTGCTTTCGCTCGTTCTGATCCTCTTTGGTTTATCAGGCGCTCAGGCCTTGGCTTATCATTGCCCGGAAACAGGCCCCATCGTCATAGACGCCGGCCACGGCGGCGTTGACGGCGGGGCCGGCCGGGAGGGGCTCCTGGAAAAAAACATTAATCTGACTCTGGCAATGAAGCTTAAAACGCTTCTGGAGAAAAAGGGTTATTCGATTGTCATGACGCGGGATAAAGACGTTTCGCTCGACAGCTTGAACAATAAAAGCAGCAGCAGGCACAAACGCGACCTGATCGCCCGTGTCGGGATCATCAACACGAGCGCCGCGCAATTCTTTATCAGCATTCATGCCAATACCCTCGTGAGCGATCCCGCCGAAAACGGCTCAATTGTCTATTACAGCCGGAAATTTCCCCGGAGCCGGGCTCTGGCCGATTATATGCAGAAGGAGCTCAATGGCATAAAAGTCGGCGGGGACAAAAGAAAACAGCAAAAGCCTCTCGTTAACAGATACTATATTCTGAGCTGCTCGCGCGTTCCGGGCGTTTTGATTGAAACCGCGTTTATTTCAAATGACAAAGAGAGACAAGCGCTGAAAACGGAGACTTTTCTTGACAGTCTGGCTGCAGCCATCGCGGAAGGGACGGAGCGGTTTCTGAAATCGGAGGTACCCGCACTGAAATCGAAGCGCGTGTGCCCTATTGGCGCAACGCGCTGTCATGACATATAATAAGTATGGAGTCCCAATAAGGAGGCAAGAGGATGGATCTCAAAAACAACCAGATTACAGTCGGTGAAATCCTGGCAAACCCACAGGCCAAGGATTTGTTAAAGAGAGAATTCCCGGAGGTGGCAAATCCATTTTTGCTGAGCCTGGCGCATAGTATGACACTTGCGAGCATCCTGGAGCTGGCAAAAGGCCGGTACCCTCAGGACAGAATCGACAGGGTGCTTACCGAGCTTCAGGCAATGTAGCTGTTAGATTACTATAAACGCCCCCTATACGGGTACGTCAAGGACATACCCGTACAGGGGGTAATGAAATGCCTAAAAATACCGATAATCAAGGTAGAACCGTATGATTGCAGAGGAGGTGTGCCGCATGGATGGAATCGTATCGGGCCTGACGTCGATTGTCCCCATTTTACCCGATCAGACAACGATTATAGACAGGAGCGGCATGAACGGACCGCCTGTTGAAATCATGCCGCTGCCCACGGACAGCTTCATGTCGGACGACGCGGCGGCGGAACTGCTCAATAATCCCTATTTGCTCAATCTTGATAAAGAAAAGTATGGGGGGGGAGCTAACACCGGCGGA
Organism: uncultured Papillibacter sp.; assembly: GCA_964544005.1. Lineage (GTDB taxonomy): Bacteria > Bacillota > Clostridia > Oscillospirales > Oscillospiraceae > Sporobacter. The sequence continues at coordinate 12,064 of CAZJCH010000001.1, read as the reverse complement.
AAAAACGTCGGAAGAAAACCCCCTCAGGCCGGTTTTGTTGATATGGGAGCCACGCTGAGTGAAGCATATACGCTCAGCCTCGGAAATGAAGAAAATACGCCGGCTGGGGTCGAGACCGCGCGTGAGCTGTTTCGCATGCGGAACTACGAGCAGCTGGGTCAGATGGCCGCGCGGCAGGTACACCGCAGGAATCCCGAAACCGGTGCTGCCGAACAAGCCCCGGCGTCTCCCCGTGAAGGCGGTTCAACTGACCAGATCAGCGAAAAGGTCAGGAGCCTTTTGTCTCAGCCGCTCATATTGAATAGTGAAGAGGGCATCCAATCGGCAGAGTATTTACTGCCTCCTGAGACAATGCCGGAGGAAGCCTTCAATACACCGCAAGCCCCGCAGCCTGCCGGGGATCCCGCCGCAGCGGGCGTCCGGAAAAATCTGATGCTCTTATCAAGCCTTGCCGGTTTGCAGCTGTCGGCGTCTGATATCGAGGTTGTTTTGGCGCTTGAACCAGAACTGCAGGAAGCTTTGCTGAACATGCTCAGCAGCATCAATACCGGGAGCTCCGGCTCGGATACGCCGCAAACGCTGCCTTTCGGTGCCAGACCAGAGGGCACCGCCCTCCAGGCTCCTGCGCAGGCGCCGGATGTCCCGGGGCCGGACGCCCCGGCAAGCATCACTATGGGAATGCCGGCAGAGGCTGTCCTGACACAATCACAGCTTGGAACCGTTCGGCGGGCGCTCGAGGAGATTTCAAGACAGCTGGATCCGTCAGCAATGCGTCAGCTTGCCGATTTGCCGGACAACGCGCGCGCTATTTTACTGTCGGATGAAGAACTGACCCGTCTGGCGGCGGAAATTTACGCGGCGGGGAAGAACGCTTCACAAGCAGGCACGATGCGCGGAGACATCGCCAATCTCCGTAAAATAACAGAGCTGCCGTATTCACTTTACGTCTTTGGCCATTTGAACGCCGAAAGGAAAGATACCGCGGACGAGGACATCGAAGCCGACATATATGAGCAACAAGACGCGCGAGGAATGAAAACGGGGGATTACCTCAGAATTTCCGAGGCAATCAAAATGGCATCCGTACTGCATAATCTGTATTATGGTGGGAGCGGTCGTTTCCCGGAGGAGACGCCCTGGTATACACCCTATGTCCGTTACGCTATTAAAAACGGGATTATTAATAATGATGAATTTGCTAATTATAATGAATACGCCACACGGGCCGAAACGGCCTACATTTTCTCCAACTGCGTACCCAAGGCGGAATTCCCGATCCTCAATTATGTTTCCGATATACCGGACGTACTGGAAACCTTGGCCTACGGCGCATCCGTCTATCTCCTGTACAGGGCGGGCGTATTAAAGAAAAACGGCGGAAATGCCAATTTTTATCCGGAGCGAATGATCACAAAATCGGAAGCGGCGATAATCATCGGCCGCATCGCAACACCGGAAGACCGAAAGCTTGGATATACGGCGAGGTAGTGTTCAGCAGAATCATTATGATCCGGAAGTTTTAAATAAGCTCGGCTTGCCGCACGACGCCGGTATACACGACATCAAGCGCAAATTCCGGGAGCTGGCGAAGAAATACCATCCCGATACGGGCGGCAATGTCGCAAAATTCATTGAATTGATGGATGCTTACAGACAATTGATTGAAAAATGACGGCCCCTTCCGGCGAAAGCCGAGAGGGGCCCTGTTGCTATGTTTTGGTTTACATCTTATCCGGTGCCGTTATCCCGAGGATTGCGAGACAGTTCCTGATGACGGCCCGGGTCGTGTCGGCCAGCTTCAGGCGGGCAGCCAGAATTTTATCCTCCTCACCCTTGATTCGGCAGGCGTTGTAGAATCTGTGGAAGCGCGCGGCCAGCTCGATGACGTACCGGTTGACGCGCGAGGGGTCGTAGTCGCGGGCGGCCATTTTTATCTCCTCCGGCAGGAGGGAGAGCTGTTTTATAAGCTCGCGCTCGGTGTCATGGGACAGCACCGATATATCAATGCTGCCGACTGCCGCGACGTCATAACCCTCGGCTTTCAGCGCGGCGATAAGGCTGCATATCCGCGCGTGGGCATACTGCACGTAATAGACGGGGTTTTCGCTGTCCTGGCGGATGGCGAGCCCCAGGTCGAACTCCAGGTGTGTATCCGGCTTGGCGCTGAAGGCGAAGCGGCAGGCGTCGACGGAGATCTCATCAAGGAGATCATTCAAAGTCAGCGCCTTACCCGTACGTTTCGAGACCTTGACGGTCTCACCGTCACGCACGAGGCGCACCATCTGCATAATGACGAAATTCAAGCGGTCGGGGTCGATACCGAGGGCCGGGGAGGTCATCGTCGACTTGAAGCGCACGGCGTGCCCGTGGTGGTCGGCGCCCCAGATGTCGATGACACGGTCAAAGCCGCGCTCGATAAACTTGTCGCGGTGATAGGCGATATCCACGGCGTAATAGGTGTAAAATCCGTTGGCACGCATAAGGACCTCGTCCTTGTCGGCACCGAGCTCCATATTCTTAAGCCAGACAGCCCCGTCTTTTTCATATGTGAAACCGTTATCGCTGAGGAGCCTGACCGTTTCGGCCACATAGCCGCTTTCATGGAGCGCGCTCTCGAGAAACCACCGGTCGAATTTGATTCGGTAGCGTTCCAGATGCTGCTTCATGAGGGCGATGTTATGGGGCAGCCCGAAGCCCACAAAGACTTTGACCCGCTCTTCCGAGGTCATCGCCGTATACTTGTCCCCGTCGCGGTCATAAATGAGCCGGGCCAAATCCCGAATATCGTCGCCGTGGTAGCCGTTCTCGGGAAACTCAAAATTCTCGCCGAAGCAGAGCTGCATATAGCGTGCTTCGATCGACCTCCCGAAGAGTTCCACCTGATTTCCGGCGTCGTTGACATAGAATTCACGCCAAACGCTATAACCGGCCTTTTCCAGCACGGCGGCCAGCGTGTCGCCAAGGACGCCGCCTCTGGCGTTCCCGATCGTCATGGGGCCTGTCGGGTTTGCCGAAACAAATTCCACCATGATGCGTTCGCCGTTCCCGACGTTGCAGGCGCCGTACCCCTCGCCCTCCGATTCGATTGTTCTGAGCACATCGAGATACCATTTGTCAGAGAGAAAGAAATTAATGAACCCCGGACCGGCAATTTCATACCGGCTGAAATAGCTGTCCTCCAGATTCAAATGCTGAGAAAGGGCTTCGGCGATTTTGCGCGGAGCCATTTTCATGTCGCGCGCCGCGGCGAGGGCGTGTGTCGCCGCGTAATCGCCGTTTGCCGCGTCCCTCGGGATTTCCACGACACCGTTTAAAACAAACCCTGACGGCAGAGTACCCGCCAGGGCGGCTTTGACATATGCTTCATTCATCAGCTCGTCTATCCGGAGCTTAGCCGAGTCTATCAAATCTGTCATCTTATCCTCCATGTATAACCGCTGCGGAACGTGATGCTATCTCACATTGATTTTAAACGAATTACGGCTCATGACGATATTATCCACATCAATCGCGTAGTGGATTTCCAGATCGCCGCCGTCCTCGTTCAGCTCCCGCGTAATGCTCTGCGTATCAATACCCATTGTGAGCGACCCGTATGTCGTCTCATAAACGAAATGGTGCTTCCGGCCTTCGCTGAAAATCATCTCGCCGTTGAGGCCCCCCGCTCTTGTCAAAACGACGAGGTCCGGCTCCACGTGAAATGTGGTGCGCATGCCCGCGTAGCCTGTCAGCTCGCTTTCCAGATAGCTGAACTCGGCGACTCCATCGGCGAGGGTATATTCGCCGTCCGTGACGAGCTCAAAGCTCTCTTCGTCCGAGTGCTGCGCCGAATGAAAGCCCTTTATTGAAATGATTGCTTTTTTCATAAATCAATTCCCATTCAAATATCGATGAACCCCAAGCGAAAGCTCGGGTCATTTTTCATGTCGTAAACCGTATCAATCGGTTAAAAAGTGTCTTACTTATGATATGCTAATACAAATAATAAAACAAGTCAAAAATTACAATAAGTGTGGAATTTTTAAAAGTTATTTGCTATACTATACAGACGAAGAATGATACGCTGGGAGGGCCAAAATGAATATTGAACTGACAGACAAGGAATTTAGGCGTCTTCTGGATATGGCTTATATCGGAAACTGGATTTTGAATTCTACACGCGGCACGGACCGCTTTGAAGATTATGATCATGTTGAAAGCCTTTTGTTCTCCCTCTGCGCCAAGGCCGGGATGAACACGCTTTATGAACGCAAGGATGACCGGATCATTCCCTCCGTGGCCTTCGAAAACGGCGGAATCCACGAAGCGATCGCCGATTACGAGGATACGGTTTTTTTCGAGATCCTCGCGGAGGAACTGGCGAGAAGGGATATGGATTTTGAACCGATCAGTCCTGATAACTTCAGCGAGCTGACGACCCGGATCGACGAATATATCGAGGAATTTGAGCAAAACGGTATGGACAACATATCACTCAACAGGTAAAATGACAACCCCAATTCATTAAAAAGCGGATGGCGAAACGTCATTGATGACAGCGTGTCATATCTGACGGCAGGCCATCTGCTTTTTTATGCAAAGATTACAAAACGAAAACAAATGTTTACAAATAGGTATCAATGCGATATAATGACCGTGAGAAGACGGTTGAAGTTTTCGCGTTCATATTCAATGTCAAAAAGAAGGAGGAATCAATGAAACACCGCATTTCCAAGCTTTTATCTGTCCTTATGGTTCTGATGCTCTTATCCGGCGCCACACCGGCGGCAACTTCTGCCGCAGCAGGTGCAGCCGGCAGCAGTCCAGGAATCAGCATCCGGATCGAGGGGATGAAGGAAAACCTCTATTACAACAGCGCAGCATTAATAGATCTGACCGGCATAATCACAGTAAGCGATGCCATAAACAGCTTATCAAGCGATTCTGATGTCCCGAAAATCACGGTAGTAAATGAGAAAGAGAATTCCCGCATCACGCAGATCGGCTCACTGAAGGAAAAAACCATCGGAAGTCCTTTTGATGACGGCTGGATGATCAGAGTGAACGGCAAATATGCCGGCAGAGCGCCGGACATGATCGAAATCGGGCCTGGTGACGAAGTCGTCCTATATTACGGTGACGCGTCGCTCATGCAATACCCCGAGGCCGACCTGACACGCATGATCTCCGACGGTATTGTTAAAATCACGAGCAGCGCGGCAGCCGTCGACGATATGGGAAATACATATAGAACACAAGACCCAGTTTCCGAGGCGACCGTCACATGGGACGGCATGACTTACACAACGGATTTAAACGGCGAATTTATCATTGATTCCACAGGCGCCGGCATACGCCATACGATACAGATCGAGCGGTACCATGAAAACGGGCTGCCGACGGTACTTCGCTTTGCGCCGGGGCACTTTGTCAAGTACGGCTTCGAGGACGTGGAAGAGAGCGAATGGTACTTCGAGTCCGTTATGTTCGTCACGGGTAAATATCTCATCAAAGGCGTCTCCGAATCAGGCTTCGCGCCCGAAAAGTCAATGAACAGGGCTATGTTTGTCACCGTCATCGGGCGGCACATGAGCGCCGATGTGGATCAGTCCGAGAATACGGGCTTTCCGGACGTCATAAACGACGGCTGGTCGGCCGGTTACATATCGTGGGCTGCAAAAAACGGCATCGTCACAGGTTACCCTGACGGGACTTTCGCGCAGTATACAGATATCAACCGGGAGCAGATCGCCGTCCTCCTCTACAAGTACGCACAGTTCAGGGGGTACGATACAGGGCTTGCTTATTCGGATGTATCGTCATATACTGATTTCAGCAGCGTGTCGGCTTATGCCGAAACCGCCGTGCGGTGGGCCATAGAGCAGGGCATCATAATTGGTTCCGGCGGGCGTCTGGATCCGCAGGGCGTCGCCTCGCGGGCGCAGGCCGCGACACTGCTCGAGCGGTTTGTTTCGAAATTCTGCTCAGAATAACAAAGAGGGTATTGTATGGAAAGCCTCGCCGTCAGGATAAAGAAAACCAGGCCCAATGCCGTCATACCGACATATGGCTCGCCATTCTCAGCAGGCGCGGACCTGTATGCCTGCCTGGAGGATGACGTGATCATCGCGCCGGGGAAAACGGCCATGATACCGACAGGCCTGACGCTGGAGATTCCTGAAAATCACGCGGGGCTCGTTTGCGCCCGCAGCGGCCTCGCCTCTAAAAAAGGCCTCGCTCCGGCCAACAAGGTCGGCGTCATCGACAGCGATTACAGGGGAGAGCTGATTGTGGTGCTTTATAACCACAGCCAGGAGACCCACACCGTTTCACCCGGCGAGCGGATCGCACAGCTTCTGATTACACCCGTTCTGTCGTGTGACTTCATCGAATCGGATACCCTCAGCGATACCTCCCGCGGCGGCGGCGGCTTCGGCTCTACGGGTCACAAATAATACATAGCTATACGAAATTATGGCCGGAGATGTCGACAAAAAGGGCGTCTTCGGCTATAATAATGTCCGTACCGGCCGAAAGGAGTTTCAATATGACTTTGTTCGATGAAATAAGGCTTCAGTCCGAAACACTCACGCTTGAGCTGTGCGAGGCGGCCCGGCTGGAAAAGGGCCGGATCGTCGTTGTCGGCTGTTCCTCCAGTGAAATCGCAGGGCACCGTGTCGGCAGCCAGTCGAGCCCGGAGATCGGGCAGGCCGTCTTCGACGGGATATACAAGGTGCTGAATGAAAAAGGCATATACCTGGCCGCGCAGTGCTGTGAGCATCTGAACAGGGCGATCATCATCGAACGCAACGCGGTCAAGGATAGTGACATCGTCAACGTCGTCCCGCAGCCGAAAGCCGGCGGCTCCTTTGCCACCGCGGCGTATAACGGCTTCTCCGACCCCGTCGCCGTCGAGGAGATCCGCGCCGACGCCGGTATTGATATCGGCAATACGCTCATCGGTATGCACCTGAAAAAAGTCGCCGTGCCGCTGCGCTTGAAGACGACACACATCGGCAGCGCCCCGGTGAACGCCGCACGCACCCGCCCCAAATTCATTGGCGGCGGCCGGGCGGGCTATGATGAAAAATTGATGTAAGCATTGAATCGGGTGGTTTTTCCACCCGATTTTTTTAATATGACACGCAGTTGTCATATTAATAGTGTTAAAGTGTGGTATCACTGCTTGAGGAGGATATATCATGTTTGACACATTCGAATTGACAGAGCAAAAAGAACAGCCGGTGCTGTCCGTACGGACGCGGACGTCGATGGATAGTATATCGGCGGAAATCGGGAAGGCCTACGGGGCGATCTTCCCTTATCTCGGTGAGCTCGGCGAATGCCCGGTGGGCGCGCCGTTTGCCGCTTACTACAACATGGACATGCAGAACCTGGATATTGAAATCGGCGTCCCCGTTTCAAAGCCGATTGCCGGCAGGGGAGACGTGAAGCAGAGCTCGATTCCCGCCGGAAAGCAGGCCTCCTGCATCTACAAGGGACCTTATGACCAGGCCGGCTTCGGCTCGGCCTACGAGGCGCTGACGAAATTTGTCGCCGAGAAAAAAGAGGTTCCCACAGGCATCTGCTACGAGCACTATCTCAACACCCCCGGCGAAGTCCCCGACAGCGAGCTGCTGACGAAAATCGTGTTTTTGCTGAAGTAGGGAATGGATTTATCCATTCCCTACCCGCGTTGCGGAGAGAAGCACGTGGGTATTCAGTAAAAAATTGTGAGTGTGTTGGGCGAACGTGAAAAACTTGCATTTTCTTCAGAAAACCCCTTGACTCCGTCGTTGCGTCGTGGTTTATCATGATTATCATCAATCATGATGGGAGTTGAAAAATGAGCGAGCTTATTAAAATCCGCGAGGTATCATTAAAGTATGATATTTCCGCGAGGGCTTTGAAGTACTATGAAGACATGGGGCTTATCCAGAGCGTAAAAAGCAATGCGTATGCGTACAGAATGTATGACGACGCCAATATCAAAAGGCTGGAGCAGATTTTGATCCTGCGTAAGCTCAATATCGGCATCAAAGACATCCGGCGTATTTTCAGCACAGCCGGATCGGAAGTCGTTTTGGAAGTCTTGGGCCAAAAGGTTAATGACATTGATGAAGAAGTTGCGCTTTTGCATGAGCTGAAGGAGATCGTACTGGCATTTATCCGCCAGATTGAACAGGCCGATTTCAGCAAGGATTCCGACGTAAAACTGCTGTATGACAAGGCAAAGGAAATTGAAACACAGCTCATCAATGTGGAGTATACCGGCAACCCCTCTCCTGTGCACCGGTTGTTTGAAGTGGCGGACAAACTCGAAGAAAAAGCCGTATCAAGATTGTTGATACCTGATAATGTCTTGAAGCGGATGCTGAAGAATGTTTACTTTATATTAGGGGACGGCGTGGCTGTGGCCGACGAACTTGGCCGCAGATACGGCCTTTACGTCTATCACACATGCGATCATCGGTATAAGCATTCTCAAAATGCCGACCCCCAATTTCAGCCGGGATTATGCCGTATTGTTGAAAATATGCCGGATTTCTTTGCACAAGACCCTGAAGATGCCATGCAGAGGGAACATGAAATAGTCCGTGATTTTACGCCGATGGTTATAATGGATTTGATCCAGCTTACTGCAAAACATGAAAAAATAATTTGCGAAAACGATATTGACATTGACAGTATCATCCAAATTGTAACGCATGCGGTTATGATAACCAACAATAGACCTTTGGATGATTTTATCGATCGGTATGAGAGTGAAATTCACCGCCGTGATATTTCTGAAGATGAAAAGGAAAAGCTTATTCGCAAGGTAAATGCCGTATGGGGTAAAGGCAAACCCGAAAGTCCCCGCGAAACGAACCCGTACGGAGTAAAACAAATTTTCTTGGATGACAATTCGACGGCCGAACATACAGCGGATAGTGTTGCGGAATACTTTGGATTGGCCCACGCTTAATAAGCCATCAATCATATCCGCCCTCCGCCTCGGGCAGGGCTTTGTACTCCGGCGAGTTCAGGTATACATCTCTCATGAAATCCGCAAACTCGCAGAAATGGCCCGCGTCCGCAATCTCGTCCCTATACGCCCACGCAGTTGCGTCGCCTGTGACGGTATACGCCGTGCCATTCAGCTGCCCCTCCCGAGTCAATAGGAATGATGCCTGTAATGACGGGGAATTAAGGAAATTGTTCCTGCAAAACCAGGCGACCTCATTTTTTAATACATTGGATACCCGATTTCATAACAAGCCTTCTGAGAAATGGATCATACATGGCGGGAGATTTTAGATTCTTTATGAATATATTGAGCTTTATATCCCGCATCCTCCGCTTATATCTCCCCTGAAATCCCTCCAATCCTTCTTCAAGACTTTGGGCCAGGTATAAGGAGCTTTTTAAGGCATAACTAATGCCCTCGGCGGAGCTTGGGCTGACCGCGCCCGAGGCTTCGCCGACTAAGGCGATGCCATCCCTTCCCGCAAAAAGCTGTGATACCTTCTGAGGCCTGCATATAAACGCGCCTTCCGTTTTGACTTTCACGGCGAAATTGAAACCGAGTGAAGTGAGCTTGCTTTTGAGCAGGGCGTATTTCTTCCACGCGTTTTCCCCGGGTCGGAGGGCTGCCCCCAATAAGAGGGAATCATTCTTTTGAATCATCCAGGAGTAGAAATCACTGATATCTTCATCAAAAACCGCCGTGAAATACGGGACGATATCCCGGCACGCATACCACTCCTGAATAGCGATATACTTTTCCGGAGAATTCAAGTCTTCACCGATAAAGCCTCTGACTTTTGACAACGCGCCGTCGGCCCCCACGATGACTTTCGCCCTGTCCAGCATTTCCCGCCCGTTATCAAAATACCTGATCTCGTAGCCTCCCGGTATTTCAGTAAAGCCTTTAAAAACAGCGTTGAACCTTCTGTCAACATCGGCCGGCAGCATGGAAACGAGCCATCTGTCAAATTTCTCCCTGTCAATATTGATGTAAAACCGCTGATACAGCCGTTCCAGGTGATTCGTAAAATCAATCGTCCTCACAGCAAAAAGCTGCGGGTCGACGAGAATATCCTTCGGCATCCCCAGGCCCAGCCGCGCGATCATTTTTTGAGCGTCGGGCGCCAGCAAGCCGCCGCAGCACTTCGCGGCGGGATTTACAGGATTCGCTTTAGCAAGCGCTCTTTTGTCCAGCAATAAAACCTTATAACTGTCACCGATTAACCGCGCCAGATTTGCTCCCGCCGGGCCTGACCCTATGATCGCAACCCAGGAAAGGCCAAAAAAGCAAACAAGCGGCCTCAAAGCGCGCTTGTTTGCCTGTCAATACAAGTAATTGCCCTACGCGAATACCAGGAAATACCCCAGCACGATCACGCCCAGCGCGATCCTGTACCAGCCGAAGACCTTGAAGTCGTGCTTTTTAACGTAGTTCATCAGGAAGCGGATGGAGAGCATGGAGACGATGAAGGCGACAGTCGTGCCAACAATGAGGACTGTGGCTTCGAGGCCGGAGAAATCAAAACCGAATTTATAGAGCTTGATAAGGCTCTGGCCCAGCATGGTAGGGATGGAAAGAAAGAAGGTGAATTCGGCGGCCATCGGGCGTGAGGCGCCGATGAGCATTGCGCCAATGATGGTGATCCCCGAACGGGACGTTCCAGGTATCAGAGAGAGTACCTGAAACAGGCCTATGAGCAGCGCGGTTTTATAATCGAGCTTTTGTAAGGTGTCGATGCGCTGGTGTTTGTTCCTGTTTGCGTTTTCGATAATGATGAAGATAATGCCGTAGAAAATAAGCGCCGCGGCGATGGTGACCGCCTTTGCTGTCGGCGTACCGGCAATAAGCGCGTCTACTTCATCGTTGAACAGGATGCCGAAAACGGCGCCCGGGATACACGCAATGACGATTTTACCCCACAAATTGTATGTAGATCTCTTTTCGGCAGCTGTTTTTTTCGAGCTGAAGGGGATCAGCTTATGCCAGAAGAGGACGACGACAGCAAGTATGGCCCCGAGCTGTATAACGTAAAGGAACACACTGTAAAACTCAGGTGAGGTGCCCAGTTTGAAGAATTCATCCGCTAAAAGTAAATGCCCCGTGCTGCTGATGGGGAGCCACTCTGTGACGCCCTCAATGATGCCGAGAATAATAGAATAAATGATTTCTAAAATCATATTGATTCTCCCGTCGCTTGATCTGCTGAATAGCTCCCTTATGTTACCACTTTTCAGATAACCTGTACAGGCTAATAATGTGTCGAAAACAAAAAAGATTCCCCGTTGCTGCGTTTCCCGGAATGGCATATGTCATTCCGAGCGTCAGGCGAGGAATCTTTCCGAATGGCTTTTACAGCTGCTTCATTGCGTTGATCTTGACGCCGGGGCCCATTGTGGAAGCTGTGACGCAGCTTCTGATATACTGGCCCTTGGCGGCGGCCGGCTTGGCCTTAATGATGGCGGAAATCAGCGTCGTATAGTTGTCGACGAGCTTTTCCATGCCAAAGGACACCCTGCCGATGGGGCAGTGGATGATGTTCGTTTTGTCAAGGCGGTACTCGATCTTACCGGCCTTGATCTCCTGGATGGCCTGGGCCAGATTCGGCGTGACCGTACCGGCTTTCGGCGTCGGCATGAGGCCTTTCGGGCCGAGAATCTTACCGAGGCGGCCGACGATACCCATCATGTCGGGCGTCGCGACAACGACGTCGTAATCGAAGAAGTTTTCCTTCTGGATCTTGTCCACCATATCCTGTGCACCGACGTAATCGGCGCCCGCGTCGAGGGCTTCCTTCTGGCGCTCTTCCTTGCAGAAGACGAGTACCTTGCGCGTTTTACCGGTGCCGTGCGGCAGCACTATCGCACCGCGGACCTGTTGGTCGGCGTGGCGGGAGTCGACGCCGAGCTTGACGTGGAGCTCGACTGTCTCGTCAAACTTGGCTTTTGATGCTTTAATGACAACGCCGAACGCGTCGGCGGCGTCGTAGAGCTGTGTTCTGTCAACGAGCTTAGCGCTCTCTTTATAATTCTTTCCTCTAAACATACCTTAGTCCTCCGTTACGACGATGCCCATGCT